>NZ_JASCQN010000037.1:0-14377 GCF_030010475.1 Halomonas kalidii
CGGGCCTGGCGCTGGGGCTGTTGCGCCAGGCCCGTGGTTGAAGTGCGCCCTCAGGCGCCGGCCAGCTGGGGCGCCTCCCTGAGCAGTTGCGACGAGAGCAGCGTCCACTGGTCGTCCCAGTGCTCGGTGGGGCGGCGGCGAAAGTCGCTGCGCACGTACTGGGAGATGCGCCCTTCGGCCTGGGCCAGCAGCAGGTTGGCCGTCGCCGAGACCGGCAGGGTGGGGCGCCGCCCCTCGTGCAGTTCGGCCTCGCGCAGGATCTGCTTGAGCTGGGTCTCGAGTCGCTCGAACAGCTGGTGGATGCGCAGCCGCAGGCGGGCGGTCTCACCGGTCAGGGCGTCGCCGCCGAGCAGACGGGAGAGCCCTGGGTTCTTCTCGGCGAAGCCCAGCAGCAGGCCGAGGACCTGGCCACAGCGCGGGACGGCGTGGGGCTCCTGGTCGAGGATGCGGCTGATGCGTTCGAACAGGGACGCCTCGATGAACTCGATGAGCCCCTCGAACATGCGCGCCTTGCTGGGGAAGTGGCGGTAGAGGGCGGCCTCCGAGACGCCGACCTGGCGGGCCAGGGCGGCCACGGTGATGCGCTTGCCGCTGTCTTCCTCCAGCATCAGCGCGAGCGCCTGGAGGATCTGCTCGCGGCGGCTGGGGGTGGGGGTTTCCTGCGTCATATCGGTCTTTTCTTTTATGTGGTCGAACCATCCTAATCCCGGGCCCGCCGCGGTGCAAAACCCGTGACGGCCCCCCGTTCCGGGATCAGGCGATGGCCTCCTCGCGCTCGGCATCGGTGATCAGGGTACCGACCCCGGCATTGGTGAAGATCTCCAGCAGGGTGGCGTGGGGCACCCGGCCGTCGATGATGTGGGCGCTGCGTACCCCGCCCTTCACCGCGTCCAGGGCGCAGCGGATCTTCGGCAGCATGCCACCGTGGATGGTGCCGTCGGCGATCAGGGCGTCCACCTGGGCGGTGCTCAGGCCGGTGAGTACCTCGCCCTCGGCGTTCATCAGGCCGGCCACATTGGTCAGCAGCATCAGCTTCTCCGCGCCGAGCGCCTCGGCCACCTTGCCGGCCACCAGGTCGGCGTTGATGTTGTAGCTGTGGCCCTCGGCATCCACGCCGATGGGCGCGATCACCGGGATGAAATCGCGCTCGGCGAGCATCTCGATCAGGTCGGTGGAGATGTGCTCGACCTCGCCGACGTGGCCGATGTCGATGATCTCGGGCACGGTCATCTCCGGCGTCTGGTGCTCCACCTTGAGCTTCCTGGCGCGGATCTGGGCGCCGTCCTTGCCGGTCAGGCCGATCGCCTTGCCGCCGCACTGGTTGATCAGGTTGACGATGCCCTTGTTGACCAGGCCCCCGAGCACCATCTCGACCACGTCCATGGTCTCGGCGTCGGTGACGCGCATGCCGTTGACGAAGCGCGACTCGATATTGAGCTTCTTGAGCAGGTCGCCGATCTGCGGTCCGCCCCCGTGCACCACCACCGGATTGATGCCCACCTCCTTCATCAGCACCATGTTGCGGGCGAAGGAGTCGATCAGGGTGTCCTCGGTCATGGCGTTGCCGCCGTACTTTACCACCACGGTCTTGCCGGAGAAGCGCTGGATGTAGGGCAGTGCCTCGGAGAGCACCTCCACCACCAGGCGCGGGTCACGGGTCTTGTCGGTCATGCGGGGTCCCTTCTCGTGTCTCGTGGAGTCGCGCCTCGCCGGCGCGTCTCCCGTGGGTCGTGATGCTGCTAGAGCGTTACCTCCAGTTCCGGGGCCACCTGCGCGAGGGCCTCGGCGAAGCGCGTGCGGATGCGGTCCAGCGCCGTCTCGCTCTTGCCCTCGAAGCGCAGCACCAGCACCGGCGTGGTGTTGGAGGCGCGGCACAGGCCCCAGCCGTCGGGGTAGTCGACGCGGATGCCATCGAGCGTCGTCTTGACGCCCTCGGCGCCGAAGTCGCCCTCCCGGGCCAGGCGGGCCACCAGGTCGAACTTGGTCTCGTCGGTGACGGTGACGGTGATCTCCGGGGTGCTCAGGTCCTGGGGGAAGCGGGCGAAGAAGGCATCGGCGTCATCGTGTTGCTTGGACAGGATCTCCAGCAGCCGGGCGGCGCCGTAGAGGCCGTCGTCGAAGCCGTACCAGCGCTCCTGGAAGAAGATGTGGCCGCTCATCTCGCCGGCCAGCAGGGCACCGGTCTCCTTCATGCGCGCCTTGATCAGCGAGTGGCCGGTGCGCCACATCTCCGGGGTGCCGCCGGCCTCCTCGATCACCCGGGTCAGGTTGCCGGTGCACTTGACGTCGAAGATCACCCGGGCGCCGGCGTTGCGCGAGAGCATGTCCTCGGCGAAGGCCATCAGCAGGTGGTCGGGGTAGATCAGCTTGCCGCTCGGGGTGATCACGCCGAGGCGGTCGCCGTCGCCGTCGAAGGCCAGGCCGATGTCGGCGCCGGTCTCCTGCACGGTGCGGATCAGGTCCTGGAGGTTCTCGGGCTTGCCCGGGTCCGGGTGGTGGTTGGGGAAGGTGCCGTCGATCTCGGCGAACAGCGGCACGGTGTCGGCGCCGAGCTTCTCGATCAACTGCGGACCCAGCTCGCCGGCCACGCCGTTGCCGCAGTCGACCACCGCCTTGAGCGGCCGCTCCAGCTTCACGTCGCCGAGGATGCGCTCCAGGTAGGCGGCGCGCACGTCCTCCTGGCGCACGCTGCCGTCGCCCTCGCTCAGGTCGCCGGTCACGATACGCTGGTAAAGCGCCGTGATGGCCTCGCCGGAGAGGGTCTCGCCGCCCAGCACGATCTTGAAGCCGTTGTAGTCCGGCGGGTTGTGGCTGCCGGTGACCATCACCCCCGAGGTGGTGCCCTCGAGCACGTGGGTGGCGAAGTAGAGGACCGGGGTGGGCACCATGCCGATGTCGATGACATCGCGGCCGCTCGCGGTCAGGCCACGGGTCAGGGCGGCCAGCAGGCGCGGCCCGGAGAGGCGCCCGTCGCGGGCGACGACCACGGTGGATTCGCCGCGGGCGGCGGCCTCGCTGCCGATCGCACGGCCGATCAGCTCGACGCTTGCCTCGCTGAGGGTGTCATCGACTATGCCGCGGATGTCGTAGGCGCGGAAAATCGACGCGGGTACGGCCTGTCTGGTGTCTTGGGTCATCTGATCAATCCCTCGTTGGAGCCCGAACGGCTCAGTGTCTTCCCGAACTGCCGAAGCCGCCGTCGCCCCGGGCGCTGGCGGCGAAATCGTCGACGACCTGCAGTTCGGCCTGCACCACGGGGACAAGCACATACTGTGCCAGTCGTTCGAAGGGCTCGAGCACGAAGGGGGCACTGCCGCGGTTCCACACCGAGACCATCAGCTCGCCCTGGTAGTCGGAGTCGATCAGCCCCACCAGGTTGCCGAGCACGATGCCATGCTTGTGGCCGAGCCCCGAGCGGGGCAGGATCATGCCGGCGAGCCCCGGGTCACCGATGTGGATGGCGAGCCCGGTGCGCACCAGCTCGCACTGGCCCGGGGCCAGGGTCAGGGGCGTGTCGAGCAGGGCGCGCAGGTCCATGCCGGCGGAGCCCTCGGTGGCGTAATGGGGCAGGTAATCGCTCAGGCGCGGGTCGAGCAGCTTGACGGCCAGGCGAGGCTTGGCGGACGGGCGTTCGGCGGTGTCGGGCATCGGAAGTCCTTGCGGAATCGGGGGGTGTCAGGGGTGTCGATGCGCCTGCAGGCAGGCCAGGGCGCGTTGGATCACGGCCATGGCGAGTTGCGACTTGGGCTGGGGAGCGAGGTCGTCACGGCCCAGGGTGTCGCCATCTCGCCACAGGATCAGGGCGGCATTGTCGTCGGCGCCGAAGCCGAGGCCCGCCCGGGAGACGTCGTTGGCGACGATCATGTCCAGTTTCTTGCGGGTCAGCTTGTCCCGGGCATAGGCGTCGAGGTCGCGGGTCTCGGCGGCGAAGCCGACCACCAGCGGGCGTGGCGTGTTCGACGGGCGGCGGCCCGCCACCGCGGCGATGATGTCGGGGTTCTTGACCAGGGTGAGGGTCAGGCTGTCCTTGCCCTCGTGCTTCTTGATCTTGTGCTCGGCCGGCGCTTCGGCGCGGTAGTCGGCCACGGCGGCACAGCCGATGAAGATGTCGCTGTCGGGGGCGAGCCGCTGGGCGGCATCGTGCATCTCGCGGGCCGTCTCCACATCGAGACGCTCGACCCCCTCGGGAGTGGGCAGGGACACCGGGCCGCTGATCAGCCGTACCGTCGCGCCGAGGCGCGCGGCGGCGGCGGCCAGGGCATAGCCCATCTTGCCCGAGCTGTGGTTGGAGAGGTAGCGCACCGGGTCGAGCGGCTCCCGGGTGGGGCCGGCGGTGATGGTGATGGTCAGGCCGTCGGCCTCGCCTGTGGCCGGCGCGGCTTCGGGCGCCAAGGAAAGCAGCTCGTCGATGATCTCCTCGGGTTCCAGCATGCGCCCCGGGCCCACGTCGCCGCAGGCCTGGTCGCCGCTGGCCGGCCCCAGCAGGTGCCAGCCGTCTGCCTCGAGCCGGGCGGCATTGCGCCCCGTCGCCGGGTGGCGCCACATGGCCTGGTTCATGGCCGGGGCCATCACCTTCTCGGCCTCGCTGGCCAGGCAGAGGGTGGTCAGCAGGTCGTCCGCCATGCCAAGCGCCAGGCGTGCCATCAGGTCGGCGGTGGCCGGGGCGATGAGAATGAGCTCGGCCCAGCGGGCCAGCTCGATATGACCCATGCCGGCCTCGGCCTCCGGGTCGAGCAGCGAGGTGCGCACCGGCTCGCCGGTCAGCGCCTGCAGGGTCAGCGGCGTGATGAAGGCCTGGGCGCCCTCGGTCATGACCACGCGCACCTCGCAGCCCGCCTGTTTCAGCAGGCGGGCGAGCTGGGCGCTCTTGTAGGCGGCGATGCCGGCGCTGATGCCGAGCAGGATGCGTCGGCCAGCGAACTGGCGGCCGGTGATCCGGGGGCCTGACGGCGTTGACATGGACGAGATCCGGGCTGCTATCCAGTCGCCTACCTTACCACCGGCGCGGTGCCTTGCGTAGCCGCGGCGGCGTCGCCGAGCGGCTACACTGAACCGTGACGCAAGGGAGACACTGGCCTGCAGGGAGGCGAGAATGGCGATCCGTGACTGGCCGGAGGGCGAGCGCCCCCGGGAGAAACTGCTGGCGCTGGGGCCCGAGGCGCTGTCGGATGCCGAGTTGCTGGCGATCTTCCTCCGGGTCGGGGTACGAGGGCGCTCGGCGGTGGACCTGGCCCGCGACCTGCTCGGCGCCTTCGGCGGGCTGCGGCCGCTGCTCGAGGCCGATCGCCAACGCTTCTGCGCCGAGCATGGCCTGGGCATGGCCAAGTTCGTGCAGCTGCAGGCCACCCTCGAGCTGTCGCGGCGGCACCTGGCCTGCCAGCTGGCCCGGGGCGACGCCCTGACCTCGCCGTCGCTGGTGCGGGCCTACCTCGCTTCCCAGCTGCGCCACCTGGGCCACGAGGAGTTCGCCGCGCTCTTCCTCGACAGCCAGCACCGGGTGATCCGCTTCGAGTCGCTGTTTCGCGGCACCCTGGACAGCGCCTCGGTCTATCCCCGGGAGGTGGCCCGCCGGGCGCTGGAGCTCGGCGCCGGCGCCATGATCTTCGCCCACAACCACCCGTCCGGTGTCGCCGAGCCCAGCGACGCCGACCGGCGCATCACCGAGCGGCTGCGCGAGGCGCTTTCGCTGTTCGAGATCCGCGTGCTGGACCATTTCGTGGTGGGCGACGGCGAGGTGGTGTCCTTCGCCGAGCGCGGCTGGATTTAACGCGCCTCCTCGACGACCCGTGCCCCCGGAGAAGCCCGACAAGTTAACGAGAATTACGCAAAGCGAGGCAAGGTTCTTGCTTGCGGGTGGGCATTCTGCTATAAAGTGCAGCCTTTGAATTCCCTTGGGTCAAATGAAACGGGGACGTCCCGGTTTGCCCGACAGGTTTTGAACACTCAGGTACTGACTACCTGGCCAAGCGGTTGGAGGCTCCCATGTCAAAAGTATGTCAGGTTACCGGCAAGCGCCCGGTGACTGGTAACAACGTTTCACACTCCCAGCGCAAGACCCGCCGTCGTTTCTTGCCGAACCTGCACAGCCACCGTTTCTGGGTGGAGTCCGAGAAGCGCTTCGTCAGGCTGCGCGTCTCCTCCAAGGGCATGCGCATCATCGACAAGAAGGGCATCGAGGCGGTGCTCAGCGACATCCGCAAGCGCGGCGAAGCCGTCTAAGCGATCCACCGAGGGAGCAAGCAGTCATGCGTGACAAGATCAAGCTGGTGTCCAGCGCCGGTACCGGCCACTACTACACCACCGACAAGAACAAGCGGAACACCCCGGACAAGCTCGAGTTCAAGAAGTACGATCCGGTGGTCCGCCAGCACGTGATGTACAAGGAAGCCAAGATCAAGTAAGCCTTGGTCGTCTTCCGCAGGTGTTCAAGCCTGTCCTTATGAACCCGGCTGACTAAGCCGGGTTCAGGCGTTTGTGGAGGCCACCGGCGGCCGCGCGGAGCGAGAGACCCGATGCCCGAACTGCCCGAAGTCGAGACCACCCGCCGCGGTATCGCGCCCCATGTGGAAGGCCGTGAGATCACCGAGGTGATCGTGCGGCAGTCGCGCCTGCGCGTGCCGGTGCCGGCGGATCTCGTCGAGCGCCTGGTCGGGGCGCGCATCGGCGTGCTTGCCCGCCGCGCCAAGTACCTGCTGGTGCCGTTCTCGTCGCCCGGGCCGGACGGGGTGGGGGCGACCCTGCTCTGGCACCTGGGCATGTCCGGCAGCCTGCGCATCGCCCGGCTCGGCGAGCTGCCGAAGAAGCACGACCATCTCGACCTGGTGCTCGACGACGGGGCCATCCTGCGCTACCACGACCCGCGCCGCTTCGGTTTCGTCGACTGGCTGGCCGGTACCGACGAGAGCGACCCGCGGCTGGCCCGCCTGGGGCCGGAGCCGCTCTCCGACGCCTTCGACGGCGAGCGGCTGTTCGCCCGCTCCCGTGGGCGGCGGCTGGCGGTGAAGCCCTTCCTGATGGACAGCGCCGTGGTGGTGGGGGTCGGCAACATCTATGCCGCCGAGGCGCTGTTCCTGGCCGGCATCGACCCGCGCCGGGCCGCCGGCCGCATCTCCCGGGAGCGCTACGATGCACTTGCCGCGGCCGTGCGCGAGGTGCTGGCCGCCGCCATCACCCAGGGCGGCACCACCCTGCGCGACTTCGTCGGCGGCACCGGCGAGCCCGGCTACTTTGCCCAGCGCCTCAACGTCTATGGCCGCGACGGCCAGCCCTGTCGTCGCTGCGGCGCCGAGCTGCGCCTGGTGACCCTCGGCCAGCGGGCCAGCGTGTTCTGTGGCAGCTGCCAGACCTGATAGCACCGCGCGGTGAGATCACCGCCACTTCCTCTTCTCCATCTCCTCCATGAGACAAGTCCATGACCCTCACCCGAACCTTGCGCCTCAAGAAGCACGCCGACCGCCGCCTGAAGGCCGGTCACCTCTGGCTCTATTCCAACGAGATCGACACCGAGGCCACGCCGCTCAAGGATATCGAGGCCGGCGAGCAGGCGGTGGTGGAGGCCGCGAACGGCAAGGCCCTGGGCGTGGCCTATGTCAATCCGCATTCGCTGATCTGCGCGCGGATGGTCTCCCGTGACCCGAAGCAGGGACTCGACCGCTCGTTGCTGGTGCACCGCCTCAATCAGGCCCTGGCGCTGCGCGAGCGGCTCTTCGCCAGGCCCTACTATCGCCTGGTGCACGGCGAGGGCGACCTGCTGCCGGGGCTGGTGATCGACCGCTACGACGAGGTCCTCGTCGTCCAGTGCAACACCGCGGGCATGCAGGCGGTGGCCACCGAGTTGCTCGATGCGCTGGACAAGGTGCTGTCGCCGCGGGTGGTGGTGCTGCGCAACGATACCAGCGGTCGCCGTCAGGAGGGCCTCGAGCTCGGCGTCGAGGTGGTCAAGGGCGAGCTGCCCGAGCGGGTACTGCTGGAGGAGAATGGCGTGCGCTTCGCCGCCCCCGTGCTCGACGGCCAGAAGACCGGCTGGTTCTATGATCACCGGGTCAATCGCGCCTGGCTCAACGGCCTGGTGGCCGGCAAGCGGGTGCTCGACCTGTTCAGCTACGTGGGGGGCTGGGGGGTGCAGGCCGCCGCCCATGGTGCCTCCGAGGTGCTCTGCGTCGATGCCTCCGGTCCCGCCCTGGAGCGGGTGGCCGAGAATGCCGCGCTCAACGGCCTGCACGAGCAGGTGGCGGTGGGCGAGGGCGACGCCTTCGAGGTACTGGCGGCGCTCAAGGCCGACGGCGAGGAGTTCGATGTGGTGATCCTCGACCCGCCCGCCTTCATCAGGAAGCGCAAGGACATTCCCAACGGCGAGCGCGCCTACGCCAAGCTCAACCGCGAGGCGATGCGCCTGCTGGGCCGCGACGGTCTGCTGCTGTCGGCCTCGTGCTCGATGCACCTGGCACCGGAGCGGCTGGTCGACGTGGTGCGCGGCGCGGTGCGCCATCAGGACCGCCAGGGCCAGATCCTCTTCCAGGGGCACCAGGGGCCGGACCACCCTGTGCATCCGGCGATTCCGGAAACCTCTTACCTCAAGGCCCTGGGCGTCCGGGTGTTCAGGGATTGAGCGCCGTGCCCCCCGAGTATATCCGCGTCTTCGCCCACTCCAATGCGCTGTTGGTCAGCCATCTGCACAATGTGCTGGTCGCGTCGGGGATCCCCGCCGAGCTGCGCAACATGACCCTGGGGGGCGGCGCCGGGGAGCTGCCGCTGGGGGAGTGCGAGCCCGAGGTCTGGATCGCCCCCCATAACCGCGAGCGCGCCGAGGCGCTGATCCGCGAGTCCCTGGAAGGGGGCAGCGCGGGGCCCGACTGGGTCTGTTCAGGCTGCGGTGAAACCCTGGAGGGAGCCTTCGATACCTGCTGGAACTGTGGCACCCATCGCCCGGGTTGAGCGCCTGCCTGCCTCGTCCACCGCGGAGTGAGGTGCGGCCACAGGGTTTTCTGCTGGCCAGCCTCGAGACAAGATGATTTTTGGTTGAATGGCATCTAGCCATGGCTTCTTTCTGAACTTGTGCGTGGACTCTTCGTGGATGCTCTGCCTGTGCTGTAATGAAGAGGAAAATACCCAACAAGAGCATGCAGGAGGATTCCATGAAGATCGCCGTCCCGAAGGAGATCAAGAACCACGAGTATCGCGTCGCCCTGACACCCACCGGCGCCCGGGAGCTGGTCGCTCGCGGGCATCAGGTCACGGTGCAGAGCGGAGCCGGTGAGGGCGCGGGCTTCCCGGACAGCGACTACGAGACGGCCGGGGCGCGGCTGGAGGCGGACGTGTCGGCGGTGTGGTCCGACGCCGAGCTGATCCTCAAGGTCAAGGAGCCCCAGGCCGAGGAGGTGGCGCGCCTGACGGCCGGCCAGACCCTGTTCACCTACCTGCACCTGGCGGCGGAGGAGACGCTGACCCGCGGCCTGATGGCGAGCGGTGCCACCTGCATCGCCTACGAGACCGTCACCGACCGCCAGGGTGGCCTGCCGCTGCTGGCGCCGATGAGCACCGTGGCGGGCCGCATGGCGGTGCAGGCCGGCGCCCACAGTCTGGAGAAGGCCCAGGGTGGTTCCGGCGTGCTGCTGCCCGGCGTGCCCGGCGTGGCACCCGGCAAGGTCGCGGTGATCGGCGGCGGCGTGGTGGGCGAGAACGCCGCCCGCATGGCGCTGGGGCTGGGCGCCGAGGTCACGGTGCTCGACAAGTCGATCCCGCGGCTCGAGACCCTGGACGATCGCTACCAGGGGCGCATGAAGACGGTCTTCTCCACCGCCGATGCCATCGACGAGGCGGTGCGCGAGTCCGACCTGATCATCGGGGCCGTGCTGATTCCCGGGGCCGCCGCGCCGAAGCTGATCACCCGCGCCATGCTCGCCGACATGAAGCCGGGCAGCGTGCTGGTCGACGTGGCCATCGACCAGGGCGGCTGCTTCGAGACCAGCCGCGCCACCACCCACGCCGAGCCGACCTATGTCGTCGACGGCATCGTCCACTACTGCGTGGCGAACATGCCAGGGGCGGTGGCGCGCACCTCGACCCAGGCGCTGACCAACGCCACCATGCCCTTCGTCATGGCGCTGGCCGACAAGGGCTGGCAGCAGGCGCTGGCCGACGACCCGCACTTCGCGGCCGGGCTCAATGTCCACGACGGCCGGATCACCTACGCCGCGGTCGCCGAGGCGTTCGGCCTGGAGGGCGTCGATCCCGCCACCCTGGTGAAGTAAGGCAAGGCGTCGAGACACATCCGTCAGCGTGAGCGGCGCAGGGGACAGGCCAGAGTGGAGGTTATTCTTCAGGGAAGAAGAATGTAGCGCCCAGGGAGGGGTTCACAGCGCCTCCACGTCGGCCTGTCGCCGGGCAAGCCGCGAGAATACCGCTTGCCGCATGCCCCGGTCGCCTTGACCGGGGCGGCACGGTAAGATGGGCGGCATTTGCCACCGACCAGTGACACAGTCCGACTCCATGACCAAGACACGCGTTCTCACCGGCATCACCACCACCGGCACCCCGCACCTGGGCAACTACGTGGGGGCCATCAAGCCCGCCATCGCGGCGAGCCAGGACCCCAGCGTCCAGTCTTACTACTTCCTCGCCGACCTGCATGCCCTGATCAAGTGCCAGGATCCCGGGCGGGTGCAGGAGTCGCGCCTGGAGATCGCCGCCACCTGGCTGGCACTGGGGCTCGATACCGACAACGCCATCTTCTATCGCCAGTCGGACGTGCCGGAGATCACCGAGCTGACCTGGATACTCTCCTGCGTCTGCGCCAAGGGGCTGATGAACCGGGCCCACGCCTACAAGGCGGCGGTGGCCGAGAACGAGGCCGCCGGCAACCAGGACCCGGACAAGGGCATCACCATGGGGCTGTTCGGCTACCCGGTGCTGATGGCCGCCGACATCCTCATGTTCAACGCCCACAAGGTGCCGGTGGGACGTGACCAGATCCAGCACATCGAGATGGCCCGGGACATCGCCGGGCGCTTCAACCACCTCTTCAAGGGCGACTACTTCACCCTGCCCGAGGCGGTGGTGGACGACCGGGTGGCGGTGCTCAACGGCCTGGACGGGCGCAAGATGTCCAAGAGCTACAACAACACCATCCCGCTGTTCGTCTCCGAGAAGAAGCTGCTGAAGCTGGTGCGCAAGATCAAGACCAACTCGCTGGAGCCCGGCGAACCCAAGGAGCCCGAGGGGTGCACCCTGTTCCAGATCTACTCGGCCTTCGCCACGGTGGAGGAGAGCGCCGCCATGCGCCGCGAGTACGAGAACGGCATCGGCTGGGGCGAGGCCAAGAACCGGGTCTTCGAGTATCTCAACGAGCAGTTGCGCGAACCCCGCGAGCGCTACCAGGCACTGATGGAGGACCCCGGCCACATCGAGCAGGTGCTGCTCAAGGGCGCCGAGCGGGCCCGTGCCGAGGCCGTTCCCTTCCTGGACCGCCTGCGCCAGGCGGTGGGGTTGGGCCGCTTCGTCTAAGGGCGCTCGCTTCCGCTTGATGCAACGGGCGCTTCTCGGCGCCCGTTGCCGTTTCGTGGCTTCTCCGCATATTTCCATTCGGAACTAATTTCTGCATTTAAATGCTTTTACGCACTTCGCTGAAATAGTTAGCATGCTTAATTTGCAGGAGCTTCGTCCCCGACGACAACGAGGGAGCACGCCATGAGTGGACTCGCCCTGACACCGCAGAAGCGCCTTTCCGTCGCTGTCGTGGCCGCCGGCGCCCTGCTGTTGGGGGCACTCGCCGTGGGTAGTGCCTTCGGCGGCCGCAACGGCCTGCTGATGGTGGTCGGCGGGCTGCTCGGCATGGTGCTCTACCATGCCGCCTTCGGCTTCACCGCCGCCTGGCGCGTCTTCATCACCGAGCGACGCGGCCGCGGGCTGCGCGCCCAGATAGTGATGCTGGCCATCGCCGTGCTGCTGTTCTTCCCGGCGCTTGGTGCCGGCAGCCTGTTCGGCACTTCGGTCCATGGCTATGTGGCACCGATCGGCGTCTCGGTGCTGGTCGGGGCCTTCCTCTTCGGCCTTGGCATGCAGCTGGGGGGCGGCTGTGCCTCCGGTACCCTCTTCACCGCCGGCGGCGGCAACGCCCGCATGCTGATCACCCTGCTGTTCTTCGTCGTCGGCTCGCTGATCGGTACCGCCCACTTCGCCTGGTGGCAGAGCCTGCCCGCCTTCCGCCCGACCTCGCTGGTCACCGAGCTCGGTGTCGGCGGTGGCATCGCGGTCAGCCTGGTGCTGTTCGCGGCGATCGCCGTCTTCACCGTGGCACTGGAGAAGCGTCGTCATGGCCGACTCGAGCAGGCGCCGGCCATCGATGTCGGCAACCGGCGCTGGCTCACCGGCCCCTGGCCGCTGCTCGCCGGCGCCGTGGCGCTGGCGCTGCTCAACTTCACCACCCTGGCCCTGGCCGGCCGCCCCTGGGGGTGACCTCGGCCTTCGCGCTATGGGGCGCCAAGGGCTTCGAGCTCCTGGGCGGCGACGTCTCCGCCTGGGGCTACTGGCAGGCGCCGGGCAACGCCGCGGCCCTCCGGGCCAGCGTCTGGGGCGACATCACCACGGTGATGAACGTCGGCATCATGGTGGGGGCCCTGGTGGCTGCTTCCCTCGCCGGCCGCTTCGCGCCCAATTTCCGTATCCCGGCGAGGTCCATGCTCGCCGCGGTCATCGGCGGCATCCTGCTCGGCTATGGCGCTCGCCTGGCCTTCGGTTGCAACATCGGCGCCTACTTCGGTGGCATCGCCTCGGGCAGCCTGCATGGCTGGCTGTGGCTGGTGGCGGGCTTCGCCGGCAACATGCTGGGGGTGAAGCTGCGCCCGCTCTTCTTCGCGGGGGAGGCGGGACGACAGCCGGCAGCCAAGAGCTGCTGACGGTACCTTTCCCCAGGCTGAACGCGCCCCGACCCGGCCAGTGAACTGCACCCCGAAAGTTGGACACCTAATCCAACCCTCGGGGTGTTTCTATGAGCAATCGATACGACGAGTGGTTCAAGCTGCTAGTGGTGCAGCAGTGTTTGCATGAGGACACTAGCCTACGCGAGGTGGCTCGCCAGCATCGCCTTGACCATTCCCTGGTGCGTAAATGGCGGGAACGCTACCGCCAGCATGGCGCGCCGGGGCTAGGCAAGAAGTACAGTCACTACAGTGCTGCCTTCAAGCTGGCGGTACTCGAGAGAATGTGGCGAGATGGCTTGTCACGCCGGCAGGCTGCCACCCTGTTCGATATTCGCGGAGATGCCGCTATTGGCATATGGGAGCAGCAGTACCATAGTGGTGGCCTGACTGCGTTATCGCCAAAGCGAAAGGGACGCCGCCCGATGGTCAAAAAGCCGCCTTCACCACCACCCCCACCTGATGAAGAGCGCTCTCATGAGGAGTTGCTCAAAGAGTTGGCGTATCTGCGGGCGGAGAACGCCTATCTAAAAAAGCTCGATGCCTTGATCCGGGAGAAGCAGGCGGCAACGCAGGGCAGAAAGCCCAAGCCGTCCAAGGGTTAAGGCACGAGCATTCGCTGGCTCTGCTGCTGCGTGCGGCAGAGCTACCGCGCAGCACGTTCTACTACCAGCTCAAGGCCCTGGGCGCTGACGATCAGTGCGCGCCCCTGAAGGCGCGTATCCGGGCGATCTACGATAGCCACAAAGGGCGCTATGGTTATCGCCGCATCACTGCTGCCCTACGGCAGGCAGGTGAAGTGATCAACCACAAGGCCGTCCAGCGCTTGATGCAACAGCTGGGCTTGAAGTCCCTGGTTCGCCCAAAGCGGTATCGCGCCTACCGAGGAGCAGTGGGACATGTGGCTCCCAACGTACTCGACCGGCAGTTTCAGGCAGAAGGACCGAATCAGAAGTGGGTGACCGACATCACGGAGTTCAACGTCGACGGACAGAAGCTGTATCTGTCCCCCATCATGGATCTCTACAACGGCGAGATCGTCGCCTATCAGACCAGCAGGCGTCCCGTACTCTCACTGGTGAAGCACATGCTGCAGCAGGCCTTTGCCCGCTTGAAGCACTCGGACCGGCCACTGCTGCATTCCGATCAGGGGTGGCATTACCAGCATCCCACCTATCGCGCCCTGTTGGCAGGACAGGCGCTGACCCAGAGCATGTCACGCAAGGGCAACTGCTTGGACAATGCCGCCATGGAGAGCTTCTTCGGCACCCTGAAGGCCGAGTATTTCCACCTGAACCGGTTCGATACGGTTGAGCAGTTGCAGCAAGGCCTCGATCGTTACATCCATTACTACAACCACGAGCGCATCAGGCTGAAACTAAAAGGCCTGAGCCCCGTACAGTACAGGACTCAGGCCTTGGGCGCCGGCTGAACGAACCGTCCAACTATTGGGGGTCAGTTCA
>NZ_JASCQN010000001.1:0-1277 GCF_030010475.1 Halomonas kalidii
TGCTCTTTAACAATGTGAATCATGCTGACAAGTTTCTTCCGAGAGGAAGAGACGCGAGATACGTCTCAAGCGTATCCGGCAATTGTCGTCGCGATCGCGGACCAGACCTCTTGGGGTTATATGGTCAAGCGATTAAGCGCATACGGTGGATGCCTAGGCAGCCAGAGGCGATGAAAGACGTGGAAGCCTGCGATAAGGCTCGGCGAGGTGGCAAACGACCTGTGACCCGGGCATTTCTGAATGGGGAAACCCACCCAGCACAAGCTGGGTATCCCACACTGAATCCATAGGTGTTGGGAGGCGAACCGGGGGAACTGAAACATCTAAGTACCCCGAGGAAAAGAAATCAACCGAGATTCCCCCAGTAGCGGCGAGCGAACGGGGACCAGCCCTTAAGCCGGTGACTGATTAGACGAAGGTGTTGGGAAACACCGCCATAGTGGGTGATAGCCCCGTAGTCGAAAGTCTGATCCGGTGAAATCGAGTAGGTCGGGGCACGTGAAACCTTGACTGAACATGGGGGGACCATCCTCCAAGGCTAAATACTCCTGGCTGACCGATAGTGAACCAGTACCGTGAGGGAAAGGCGAAAAGAACCCCGGAGAGGGGAGTGAAATAGATCCTGAAACCGTATGCGTACAAGCAGTGGGAGCCCCTTCGTGGGGTGACCGCGTACCTTTTGTATAATGGGTCAGCGACTTATTTTCAGTGGCGAGCTTAACCGATTAGGGGAGGCGTAGGGAAACCGAGTCTTAACTGGGCGACCAGTCGCTGGAAATAGACCCGAAACCGGGCGATCTATCCATGAGCAGGTTGAAGGTTGAGTAACATCAACTGGAGGACCGAACCAGGATCTGTTGAAAAAGATTTGGATGACTTGTGGATCGGAGTGAAAGGCTAATCAAGCCCGGAGATAGCTGGTTCTCCTCGAAAGCTATTTAGGTAGCGCCTCACGTATCACCACCGGGGGTAGAGCACTGTTTCGGCTAGGGGGTCATCCCGACTTACCAACCCGAGGCAAACTCCGAATACCGGTGAGTGCCAGCGTGGGAGACACACGGCGGGTGCTAACGTCCGTCGTGAAAAGGGAAACAACCCAGACCGTCAGCTAAGGTCCCGAAATCCTGGTTAAGTGGGAAACGATGTGGGAAGGCTCAGACAGCTAGGAGGTTGGCTTAGAAGCAGCCATCCTTTAAAGAAAGCGTAATAGCTCACTAGTCGAGTCGGCCTGCGCGGAAGATGTAACGGGGCTCAAACCAGGTACCGAAGCTACGGGT
>NZ_JASCQN010000002.1:0-73488 GCF_030010475.1 Halomonas kalidii
GAGCCAAGCTCCTACAGCGCAGGAACCAGCCCCCCTGTAGGAGCCCAGCTCCGCTGGGCGATGGCGTCGCGAAGCGGCGCGGGGCGGTCGTCTGCAGCGTTGCCGGCCACCGCCGGGGCGCCTGACGGCGCCAATCGCGCAGAGGATCTGCGCTCCCACAGGTGGCAATAACGGCCTTGCGGGGGCATCTGCCCCGTGCCAGCGCCGGAGGAGGTTCTCCTGCCGCCCCGCGGCTTCAGCGGGGCGGCAGGATCCGTCCGGGGTTCATCAACCCCTTGGGGTCGAACAGGGCCTTGATGCCCTCGGCGAGCTCCCGTTCCAGCGGCGAGAGTCGGGCCAGGTAGGCGGCCTGCTTGGTGCGGCCGATGCCGTGCTCGGCGCTGAGGCTGCCGTCGAAGTCGTCGAGCACGGTGAAGACCCGCTCCTCGAGGTCGTGCAGGTGAGGGCGCTTGTCGGCCTCGGCCATGTCCGCGGGCGGCAGGATGTTGAAGTGCAGGTTGCCGTCGCCCACATGGCCGTAGGCGATGATCTCGCACCGCGGCGAGGCGGCCATGACCGCCCGGCTCGCCGCCTCGACGAAGGCGGGGATCGCCGAGATCGGCACCGAGATGTCGGTGCGCAGGTGCTCGCCGCGTCGGCGTTGGCCCTCCAGCATGCTCTCGCGGAACTGCCACAGCTGCCGTGACTGGGCCTCGCTGCCGGCGAGCACGCCGTCGAGGATCAAGTCGCGTTCCATGCCCTGTGCCAGCAACTGTTCGACCATCTCGCCGAGGTCCACCGGGCCGCAGGCGGCCACTTCCATGAGCACGTACCAGGGGTGGGGGGCGTCCAGGGGGTCGCGCAGCGACGGCGTGGCTTCTATGGCCAGCTCGATGCACGGCCGCGGGATCAGCTCGAAGGCGGTGAGCAGGTCGCTGCAGCCCCGCCTGGCCAGGCCATACAGGGCGACCACCGCCTCCACCGACGGCAGCCCGAGCAGCGCGGTGCGTGACCGGTCGGGCAGGGGGCTGAGCTTGAGCACCGCGGCGGTGACGATGCCCAGGGTGCCCTCGCTGCCGAGCAGCAACTGGGCGAGGGCATAGCCGCGGTTGTCCTTGTGCAGGGCGTGCAGGCCGTTCCATACCCGGCCGTCGGCGAGCACCACCTCGAGACCCAGCACCAACTGGCGCATCATGCCGTGGCGCAGCACGTTGAGGCCGCCGGCGTTGGTGGCGATGTTGCCGCCGATCTGGCAGCTGCCCTGGGCGCCGAGCGAGAGGGGGAAGTCGCAGTCGTGTTCGGCGGCGGCCTGCTTGACGGTATCCAGCACGCAGCCGGCATCGACGGTCATGGTGAAGTTGATCGGGTCGATCTCGCGGATGCGGTTCAGGCGCTCGAGGCTGATCACCAGCTCGCCACCGTCGGCGTCGGGCAGGGCGCCGGCCACCAGGCCGGTATGCCCTCCCTGGGGCACCATGCACACGCCGTGTTCGTGGCACAGGCGGACCACCTCGGCGACCTCCGCGGTGGAGGCGGGGCGCGCCACGGCCAGCGGCATGCCCAGCCGGTCGTCGGCCCAGTCGCTGGTATAGCGGGCCAGGTCGGCGGGGGCGCGCAGCACGCCACGCTCGCCGAGTTGCCGTTGCAGGGTGTCGACCAGATCGCTGGGGTGTCTCATCTGTTCCTCCGGAGGCGCGGCGGACAGCGGGCCGCCCTGTCATCGTCTCGCTTGGCATTTGTGTATGAGAGGTATGCCATCGGCACTGGCATCATTGCAAGGCGAAGGCAACGACACCGCCGCCCCTCGCCCCCTGGACGGATGAGCTCGGCAGAGTTGCGTGGCCGCGAGAGAGCGGCTAGGTTTCACTGTGTTGGTATGATACGTATACAGCAAGACTCTCAGTCTCAGGAGAACAACCAGTCTCAGGAGAACAACAAGATGACTCATCCACGCCAACTCACGCCGACCCGCTGGGTCTCCATGACGCTGCTGGCCTCGGGCATCGGCATCGCCGGAATGGCCCAGGCGCAGCAGAGTCTTACCTTTGCCCACGTCTATGAAACGTCCGAGCCCTATCATGAGTGGGCGCTGTGGGCCGCCGACGAGATCGAGGCGCGTACCGACGGGCGTTACACGATCGAGGTGCATCCTGCCTCTTCGCTGGGCAAGGAAGCGGATATCAATGAAGGCCTGAGCCTGGGGACCGTGGATCTGATCTATACCGGCAACCAGTTCGCCGGCCGCTCCTATGGGCCCATCGGCATTGCCGGGGCGCCCTACATGTTCCGCGACTTCGATCACTGGCAGGCCTATGCCGACAGCGAGCTGTTCCAGGAGATCGCCCAGGGCTATGAGGACGCCACCGGCAACGTGCCGCTGGCGATGAACTACTATGGCCGCCGTCACACCACGTCCAACCGGCCGATCGATAGCCCCGAGGACATGCAGGGCCTCAAGATCCGGGTGCCCAACGCGCCGATGTACATGATGTTCCCGGAAGCCACCGGGGCCAATCCGACGCCCATCGCCTTCGCCGAGGTCTACCTGGCCCTGCAGCAGGGGGTGGTGGACGCCCAGGAGAACCCGCTGCCGACCATCCGCGCCAAGGCCTTCCACGAGGTGCAGGACCATATCAACCTCACCGGCCATATCACCGACTCGTTGATTACCATCGCCGGTGGGCCGCTGTGGAATCAGCTCTCCGAGGAGGATCGCGAGATCTTCCGTGAGGTGTACATGGAAGCCGGTGAGCGGATCACCGAAGACATCCTGCAGCAGGAAGCCGATCTCGTGGCCTGGTTCGAGGAACAGGGCACCACGGTGAACGAGGTGGAGACCGAACCGTTCCGCGAGGCGGTGCTGCCGCACCACAATGGCGAGGCGGCCACCTGGGATCAGGGAACCTATGACCGGGTGCAGGCGATCGGTCAGTGATCGTGGCTTGATGTCCGTCATGCCGTGCCTCGTCGAGAGCGGCGAGGCACGGTGACAAGGAGCTCGGCATGACCGATGACCGTTTGCCCCCCGAGCAGGAACTTGGTTCGATCGAGGCCGAAGAGCAGGATCGATTCGATTTCAAGGCGTATGCCGTCGAAGACTACCTGACCCTGGTGCTGTTCTGGCTACTGCTGGGCATCGTGTTCCTGCAGTTCTTCAGTCGCTATGTGCTGGGGGACTCCATCGCCTGGACCGAGGAAATGGCACGCTATTTCCTGATCATGGTGGGCTTCCTGGGGAGTGCGATGGCCGTCAGGAAGAACTCGCATATCGCCGTGGAATTCTTCTATCGCTACCTGCCCGGCCGGATTGGCCTCACCATGTCGATGATCGTCGACGCGGTGAGGGTCGTCTTTCTCGTGGGGGGATGCTGGATCACCTACCAGCTGGCCGACCGGACCAATGCGATGATGGTC
Source organism: Halomonas kalidii (assembly GCF_030010475.1). Taxonomy (NCBI): domain Bacteria; kingdom Pseudomonadati; phylum Pseudomonadota; class Gammaproteobacteria; order Oceanospirillales; family Halomonadaceae; genus Halomonas; species Halomonas kalidii. The sequence goes on from NZ_JASCQN010000002.1 coordinate 3,394, forward strand.
TCGGTCGACATTCCCAAGAGCTATCTCTACTACCTGGTGTTCGTCGGCTTCCTGATGATGTTGGTACGTGCCCTCCAGGTCGCCGTCCGCCATTGGCGTGAGGGAACCAGCGAGCTGATCTTCGACGCAGACGACGAATGACAAGACGCCACGGGAGAACGTCCATGCCGGTCACCTCACTCACCGGGCGACGAGGCCTCCTGGTCCCGCCGGTCATTGCCGGCCTCGCCGTCGCACTCTGCCTGTTCCTGGCCGTTCAGGGGCACTACCTCGCTTTCCTGTTCGCGAGCCTGTTCACCATGCTGCTGATCGGCGTGCCGATCGCGATCGGCCTGGCGGGCTCGTGCCTGATGTATGTCTACCTGAGTGGTCAGGTGCCGGACGTGGTGGTCGCACACCGCATGATCAACGGTGTCGACAGCTTCCCCCTGCTGGCGATTCCCTTCTTCATCCTGGCCGGCAACCTGATGAACAATGGCGGTATCACGACCCGGATCTTCGACTTCGCCAAGGCGCTGATGGGCTGGATGCGGGGCGGCCTGGGGCACGTCAACGTCGGCGCGAGTATCGTCTTCTCCGGGATGTCGGGCGCCGCGGTGGCCGATGCCGGCGGCCTCGGTACGATCGAGATCAAGGCCATGCGGGATGCCGGCTATGATCAGGAGTTCGCGGTAGGGATCACGGCGGCGTCTTCCACGATCGGACCGATCATCCCGCCGAGCCTGCCGATGGTGATCTATGGGGTCATGGCCTCGGCCTCGGTCGGACAACTGTTCGCCGCCGGGCTGATTCCGGGCCTGCTGATGGGGGCGGTGCTGATGCTGATGATCACGCTGCTGGCGCGACGCCGTGGCTATGCGCGTGATGCACGCTTCTCGGTAGGCTTCCTGGGCCAGGCCACCAAGCGAGCGCTGCTCTCGCTGCTGACCCCGGTGATCATCGTCGGTGGCATCATCACCGGCGCCTTCACGCCGACCGAGGCCGCGATTGCCGCGGTCATCTATGCCCTGTTCCTGGGCACGGTCGTGTATCGCTCCCTGACCTGGCGGCGCCTGCTCCGGGTCAGCATGGAGACCATCGAGACCACGGCGGTGATCCTGTTCATCGTGGCCGGGGCTTCGATCTTCGCCTGGATCCTGACCAGCAACCAGGTCACCCAGCATGTGGTGGCGCTGCTGGGGCCCTTCGCGGACAGCCAGGTCGCCGTCCTGCTGTTCGTCAACCTGGTGCTGATCGTCGTCGGCTGCTTCATGGAGACCATCGCCGCGATCACCATCCTGGTGCCGGTGCTGCTGCCGCTGGCCGTGGCCGTCGGTGTCGATCCGGTGCACTTCGGGGTGATCATGGTGCTCAACCTGATGATCGGCCTGTTGACCCCGCCGGTGGGGATGGTGCTCTACGTGCTGTCGAGGGTATCGGGCATCTCGTTCGAGAAGTGCATGCGCGGCACTTTCCCGTTCCTGATCCCGCTGGTGATCGCGCTGCTGCTGGTCACCTTCATTCCGTCGCTGTCCATGTGGCTGCCGACCCTAGTCTACCGCTGAGCCCGATGAGGAGGGTATCCGCCCGATGAACGACACCCGGAGAGACGCTCGCCCGCAGGACTTTCGCGTGGCGGTCGACGACCTCGAACGCTTCATGCTCGCGCTGCTGCGCCGGGCCGGTGCCGACGAGGCATCGGCCGACGCCGTCACCCGTGCCCTGGTCACCGCCTCGCGGATGGGTACCGACAGCCACGGCCTGCGCCTGCTGCCGCACTATCTCCAGGCGCTCGAGGGCGGCCGTATCCGGGGGGCGCCGAGGATGCGCTTCACCCGGCACCTGCCGGCCACCGGTTACCTGGATGCCGGCGACGGCTTCGGCCACCTGGCCGGCTACACGGCCATGGACCAGGCGGCGACGATGGCCGAGGAGGTCGGGGTGGGGGCGGTGGCGGTCGGCAATTCCTCCCATTTCGGTGCCGCGGGCTGCTACGCCCTGTCCGCCGCCGAGCGCGGACTGATCGGGCTGGCGGTGTGCAATTCGGACCCCTTCGTGCTGCTCCACCAGGGCAGGGCACCCTTCCACGGCACCAACCCCATCGCCTTCGCCGCACCGGTGGCCGGGCAGTCGCCTTACCTGCTCGACATGGCGACCAGTTCGATTCCCTGGAACCGGGTGCGGCAGTACGGCGCCATCGGGCACGAGCTGCCCGACCAGGTCGCCGCCGACGCCGAGGGCCGGGTGACGCGGACGCCGGCCGAAGTCGCCGCCCTGCTGCCGCTCGGGGGCAGCGACTTCGGCTTCAAGGGCGCGGGGCTCGCTGGCATGGTCGAGGTGCTGAGCTCGACGCTCTCCGGCATGCTCAATGGCTTCCGCCTGCTGCCCATGGGCGGGCCGGACTTGGCGACCCCGCGCGGGGTCGGTCACTTCTTCCTGGCGTTGAATCCGGCGGCCTTCGTCGAGCGCTCGACCTTCGCGTCTTGCCTGGGCGACTACCTGGCCGACCTGCGTGCCCAGCCGGCTGGCAGTGGCGCCGAGGTGCTGGCCCCCGGCGATCGCGAGTGGCGCTGCCAGGCCCGGCGCGATGCCGAGGGCATCCCCCTGGACAGCGCCAATCAGACGGCCTATGCCGCCCTGGCCGAGGCAACCGGCATCGAGCCGCTGAAGCGCCTGGGCTGACGCGGTTGTCGGGCGAAAATGCGGTAACATGGCGGTAGCGAGGGGGGTGAGGTTCACGACCCCGTTTCGACCAGTCAGGAGAAGGGTGCATGACCAGATATCGGGTGGAGCGCAAGACGCTGTCCGAACAGGTGTCCGAACAGCTCGAGGCGGAAATCCTCGAGGGAAGGCTCAGCGAGAACGACCAGTTGCCTTCCGAGCGCGAGCTGATGGAACAGTTCGGGGTCGGCCGCCCCGCGGTACGCGAAGCGCTCTTCCACCTCCAGCAGCTGGGGCTCGTCGCCATCAACAGCGGCACCCGGGCGCGGGTCATCCGGCCGACCGCCGAGTCGGTGATGGCGAGGCTGTCGGGCGTGACCCGGCAACTGCTCTCGAAGCCCGACGGACAGCAGTACTTCCAGGAGGCCCGGGCGCTGTTCGAGATCTCGCTGGCGCGCTATGCCGCCCGCCATGCCGACGACGAGGACCTGGCGCGCCTGCGCGCCGCCCTGCAGGACAACCGCGATGCCCTCGGCGACGAGGCGCGTTTCAAGCGCTCCGACAACGACTTCCACGGGGTGCTGGCGAGCATCGGGAAGAACCCCATCTTCGACGCCATCCACGTCGCGCTCTCCGAGTGGCTCGACGACCGCCGCGCCCAGGTGCTGCAGCAGAAGGACGAGGACAAGGCCGCGCTGGCGGCTCATGTCGAGATCGTCGAGGCCATCGAGTCCCGTGACCCCGACGCCGCCGAAGCCGCCATGCGCCGCCATCTCGACCGCCACTACGGCACCTATATGCAGCTCAAGAAGCGCCTGGCCGACGCCGAGTGAGCCGCGGGTAGGTGTCGGAGCCGGATTCCGATGACGTTTCGGTTGATCGCCCCACGCCGCTTCGCGCCGCCATCGCCACCTGTAGGAGCGCAGATTTTCTGCGCGATTGGCGCCGTAGGTGCCTCGGCGGTGACCGCCGACGCCGCAGACGACCGCCCCGCGCCGCTTCGCGCCGCCATCGCCCAGCGGAGCTGGGCTCCTACAGGGTGGTAATTGCACCGTCGGGTAGGAGATTGGCGCCGCAGGCGCCCCGGCAGATTCTGGGGAGCTCATCCGGGGCGTTCAGAGCGAGACGCCGCGCTTCCAGGGGATGAAGTCGTACTGGGCCAGGGCGACCGCCCTGGGCCGGTAGCGCCCGGAGGCGGTGTCGATGCACTGCTGCAGCAGGTGCCCGGCGAGCTCGTCGATGGTCGCCTCGCCGCGGATGATCGGGCCGGCATCGAAGTCGATGACATCGGCCATGCGCGCCGCCAGCTCGCTGTTGCTCGAGATCTTCAGCACCGGGGTGACCGGGTTGCCGGTGGGGGTGCCGAGGCCGGTGGTGAACAGGATCAGGTTGGCGCCGGAGCCGGCGAGCGCCGTGGTCGATTCCACGTCGTTGCCCGGGGTGCAGAGCAGGTTGAGGCCACGGCGCACCTGGGGCTCGGTGTAGTCGAGCACGTCGACCACCGGGCTGTCGCCGCCCTTCTTGGCGGCGCCGGCGGACTTCATGGCGTCGGTGATCAGGCCGTCGCGGATGTTGCCCGGCGAGGGGTTCATGGAGAAGTCGGCGCCGACCCGGGCGGCATGCTGCTGGTAGGCGCCCATCAGCGCCTCGAAGCGCGCGGCGACCCGGTCGTCGCGACAGCGGGCGATCAGCTCGTGCTCCACGCCGCACAGCTCCGGGAACTCGCTGAGGATGCCACTGCCGCCCAGCGCCACCAGGCGATCGACCACCGCACCGACCAGCGGGTTCGCCGACAGCCCCGAGAAGCCGTCGGAGCCGCCGCACTCCACGCCGATCGAGAGCTCGGCGAGGGGGGCCGGGGCGCGCTCGACCCGGTTGGCCAGCGCCAGGCCGTCGAAGATGGTGGTCAGCGCCTCGCGGATCAGCGCCTCCTCGCTGGCGCTGGCCTGTTGCTCGAGGTAGTGCACCGGGCGCAGCCCCTGGGGGTCGCGTTCGGCCACCGCGGCCTCGAGCATCTCGATCTGGGCCTTCTGGCAGCCCAGGCTCAGCACCGTGGCGCCGGCGACATTGGGGTGGCAGACGTAGCCGGCGAGCAGCCGGCAGAGGGCCCGGGCGTCGTCGTCGGTGCCGCCGCAGCCCAGGGTGTGGGTGAGAAAACGCACGCCGTCGACGTTGGGGAAGAGCCGTTCGCGGGGTGGGGTGGCCTCCTCGGCCACCGGTGCGCCGTGCAGCAGCTCGCGGGCCAGGCGCTTGTAGTCGCGGTAGGGGTCCTCGCCCAGGGCGTCGGCGACGCTCTGGCGCAGTACCTCGATGTTGCGGTTCTCGCAGAACACCAGCGGCACCACCAGCCAGACGTTGGCGGTGCCGACCCGCCCGTCCGGGCGGTGATAGCCGTCGAAGGTGGCGCCGGCGAAGGCGTCGACGTCGGGTGCCTGCCAGTGGCCGCGCCGCGCCTGGGGCCGGGTGGTGGCGGTGCTGTGCTCGGTATTCTCGGTGGTGATGGCCTCGCCTGCGGCGATGGGCCGGGTCGCCCGGCCGACGGTGACGCCGTACATGATCACGCTGTCGCCCTCGGCCAGCGGGCCGAGGGCGAACTTGTGCTTGTGGCGGACGGGACCGACCAGGCGAACCTGGCAGCCGCCGTCCTCGACCACCGAGCCCCCGGGCAGGTCCTTGAGCGCCACGCGGACGTTGTCGGCGGCATGCACCCGCAGGGTCGCGAGTCGCCCGGCATCGCTGGCAATGGGGTGGGTCATCGTCCGGCTCCTGGCAGGGGATCGAAAGAGAGCGGTTCAGGCCGGCTCGTCGGCGACCACCGACTGGCTCTGCTCGCCGAGCCCCTCGATGCCCAGGCGCATGAGCTGGCCGGGCCGCAGGTAGACCGGGGGCTGCTGGCCCATGCCGACGCCGGGTGGGGTGCCGGTGGAGATGACGTCGCCCGGCTGCAGGCTCATGAAGCGGCTCAGGTAGCTGATCAGGAAGGGCACGCGGTAGACCATGGTGCGGGTGCTGCCGTCCTGGTAGCGGTGGCCGTCGACCTCGAGCCACATGGCCAGATCGTGGGGGTCGGCGATCTCGTCGGGCGTGACCAGCCAGGGCCCCAGGGGGCCGAAGGTGTCGCAGCCCTTGCCCTTGTCCCAGGTGCCGCTGCGCTCGAGCTGGAACTCCCGCTCGGAGACGTCGTTGACCACGCAGTAGCCGGCCACATGGTCCAGGGCGTCGGCCTCGTCGATGTGGCGTCCGGCCTTGCCGATCACCACGCCGAGCTCCACTTCCCAGTCGGTCTTCCGCGAGCCGCGGGGGATGATGACGTCGTCGTCGGGACCACAGATGGCGCTGGTCCACTTGTTGAAGACCACCGGCTCGGCAGGCACCTCGGCGCCGGTTTCGGCGGCGTGGTCGGAGTAGTTCAGCCCGATGCAGATGAACTTGCCGACCCGCCCCACGCAGGGGCCGAGCCGGGTGTCGGCGGGTACCGCGGGCAGCCGCTCCGGGTCGATTCCGGCCAGCACCGCCAGGCGCTCGCGACCCAGGTGGGGGCCGTCGATGTCGGGGACATGGGCCGAGAGGTCGCGGATCACGCCGTCGGCGTCGAGCAGCCCGGGTTTCTCGTGGCCCCTGGGGCCGAAGCGCAGCAGTTTCATGTGTGGGTTCCTTGGGTCGTTGCGGGGATGTCGTGCGGGGGCGCTCAGTTGAGCCAGCCGCCGTCGATGATCTGCACCGTGCCGGTGGTATAGCCCGATTCGTCCGACGCCAGGTAGGCGGCCAGGGCGGCGATCTCCTCGGGGGTGCCGAGCCGTCCCAGCGGCTGGCGGGCGATGAAGGCGTCATGGACCTCCGCTTCCGAGCGCTGCTCCCGTGCGGCCTGGTCGCGGATGCGCTGGCGCAGCGAGGGGGAGTCCACGGTGCCCGGGCAGATGGCGTTGCAGCGGATGCCCTGGCCGACGAAGTCGGCGGCCACCGACTTGGTCAGGCCGATCACCGCGGCCTTGGAGGTGCCGTAGGCGAAGCGGTTGGGGACGCCCTTCAGGCTCGAGGCCACCGAGGCCATGTTGATGATGCTGCCGCCGCCGCGGGCGAGCATGCCGGGTAGCAGGGCGCGGATGGTGCGGTACATGGCGGTGACGTTGAGGGCCAGGGAGCGCTCCCAGTCGGCCTCCTCGCACTCGAGCAGGGTGCCGTTGGCGACGAAGCCGGCGCAGTTGAAGAGGATGTCCGGGGCCGGCAGCGCGTCGGCCAGGGCGGCGATCGCCCCGGGATCGAGGACGTCGAGGCGGCGGGTCTCGAGCCCCGGCGTGGCGTCCAGCTCGCGTAGCCTGTCCGGGTCGATGTCGGTGGCGATCACCCGGGCGCCCTCCGCGGCGAAACGCAGGGCGGTGGCGCGGCCGATGCCCTGGGCGGCGGCGGTGATCAGGGCGGTCTTGTCTCGCAGTCGCATATCCGGTCCCTGGTTGTCGGTGTTGGTTGTTGCTGTTGTGGGCGCCTGGCCAGGGCGTCGTCCGGTGCGGTTCACCCGACTGGCTCGGCTCGATTTATTCGGTCATATGGTATGACAGGATACCTGCCAGATGATCAATTCGAGTATGGATCAGTTTCCGGGCCCTGCCAACCGGTGGCCGGGAGGGCGGGGAGAGGAAGCGGGCGGCCTCGAGGGCCGCCCGTGGGGTGACAAACAAGGGGAGGGAGCGGGGGTCAGCGCGTCGCGAGGGCCTTCTCGAGGATCGCCAGCCGACCGGGGACCAGGGCGTCCTCGACGGCGGTGATGCGCAGCACATGCCCCAGCGCCGGGTCGGCGGGGCGGGCGATCAGGCGCCCGGCGTCGAGCAGCTCGCCATGGACGCGTCCGGCGAGCTCGGCGTCGGGCAGCCGCAGGCCGATGAAGTTGGTGGCGCTGGGCAGGACGTCGGCGCCCAGGGCGCGGAAGTGCGCCGCCAGGCGCGCGCGGCGTTCGAGCACGGCGGCGACATGGGCCCGGCTCTCCGCGGGGTGGTCGAGCACCACCTCGGCGGCGGCCTGGGAGAGCGTCGAGACCGCGTAGTGGATGCGCACCTTCATCATCACCGCCAGCGTCTGCGGTTCGGCGATGGCGTAGCCGACCCGCAGGCCGGCCAGGCCATGGGCCTTGGAGAGGGTGCGCAGGCGAATCACGCCGGGGAGCGCCTCGCGGGCGAAGGGGGTGTCGGCGTCGTCGCGGAAATCATGATAGGCCTCGTCGAGCAGCAGCCAACAGTCGTCGGGCAGCTCGGCGCGCAGGCTACGCACGGCGTCGTCGTCGTGCAGGTGGCCGCTGGGGTTGTCGGGGTTGGCCAGGTAGACGAGCCGGGCGTCGTGCGCGTGGGCGGCCCGCGCCAGGGCCTCGAGGTCCGGGGCGAGGCGGCCCGGTCCCTCGTCGTAGGGCACTTCCACCAGCCGGCAGCCCTGGCCGCGGGCGAAGTACCCGAAGGTGGGGTAGGTGCCAGCGGTGCCGACCACGGTGAGGCCGGGTTCGGCCACGGCGCGCAGCGTCAGGGCGATCAGGCTGTCGGCCCCGGCATCGACCAGCAGCGCCTCGAGGGGGATGCCCTGCTGGTCGGCCAGGCGCCGGCGGATGCCCAGGGCCTCGGCGTCGCCGTAGCTGTAGACGTGCTCGACCATGGCATCGCCGAAGTGGGCGCGCAGGGCACGGTGGGGCATGTCGAGGCCCTCGTTGGAGCCTAGCTGGTGGGGAATCTCGCGTCCCAGGCGGCGTTCGAGCACGCGCACGCCCGGGAAGGGATTGGTCGGGCCGTCACCTAGCAGGTGGTCGGGGTAGCGGGGCATGGGGTCTCCCGGTTTTGGGTCATGGTCGGGTCGGATGGGTCCATCCCCATACGGTATCAAGAATCACGATGGTCATGGCCGAGTCTCCGTGGCAGGTGCCGGATCGGCCTCGGGAGCCAGCACCTTGTAACGGTTGAGCAGCCCGTGGGGGTCGAGGGCCTGTTTCAGGGCATGCATCAGGGCGATCTCCTCGGCGCTGCGCGACAGGCCCAGGTAGGCGCGCTTCTCCAGGCCGATGCCGTGCTCGGCGGAGATCGAGCCGCCGAGGGGGGCCAGCGGCGCATAGACCAGCTGCTCCACGGCGCGGCGCGTGTCGGCGTCGGCACTGCCGGCGCCGATGGAAATGTGCAGGTTGCCGTCGCCCAGGTGGCCGAAGGTGACCATGCTGGCGCCCGGCCGGTCGCGGGCCAGGGCTCGCTCCAGGGTGTCGACGTAGGCGGCCATCTCGGGGATCGGCAGGCTGACGTCGAAGGTGAACAACGGGGCCAACGCCTCGATCAGCCCCTCGATGTCCTCGCGAATGGCCCAGAGGCCCCGGCGCTGGGCATCGGAGTGGGCGAGCACGGCATCGGCGATCAGTTCGCGTTCGAGCGCCGTCTCGAGCGCCGTCGAGAACTGCCCGGCGTGGCTCTGCGGGTCGGTGCCCAGCGACTCCAGGATCACGTAGAAGGGAGCATCGGTGACCAGCGGCGGCGTGTGACGGCCGCTCTCCTCGGTGAGCAGCCGGTAGTGGCTCTGCCACATCACCTCGAAGGCCGCCAGGCTGCCGCCCAGCGCCTGGCCCATATGCGCGAGCAGGCCGGTCAGGGCCGCGAACGAGGGGCAGGCGACCAGGGCGGTCCGGACGTCCGGGGTCGGCGGCTGCAGGCGCAGCACCGCCCGGGTGACGATGCCCAGCGTCCCCTCGCTGCCGATGAACAGCTGCTTGAGGTCGAAGCCGGCGTTGTTCTTGAGCATCCGGTTCATCGAGCTGATCACGCTGCCGTCGGCGAGCACCGCCTCGAGGCCCAGCACCTGCTGGCGCATCATGCCGTAGCGGATCACCCGGATGCCGCCGGCGTTGGTGGCGATGTTGCCGCCGATGGTGCAGCTGCCGCGGGCGCCGAGGTCGAGGGCGAACTGCCGGTCGACCGCCTCGGCGGCCTCCTGGACCTTCTGCAGCGGGGCACCGGCCTGCACGGTGAGGCTGCCCCCGACGGGGTCGACGGCCTCGATGGCGGTCATGCGCTCCAGCGAAATGGCGATCTCGTCCGGAGTGGCCTCGGCGCCGTGCACCAGCCCGGTCAGGCCACCGTGGGTGACCACCGGCTGCCGGGCGGCGTGGCACAACCGCATCGTCGCGGCGAGTTCCCCGGTGTCGGCCGGGCGGACGATGGCCCCGGCGCGGCAGGGGGCGCCGCTCATCCAGTCGACGCACCTGGCGGCGACGTCGGCGCCGGTGAGCACGTTGGCGGCACCGACGACGGCGGCGATCTCTGCGAGTAGTGTGTCCATTGCTGATTCAGGCTCCTGATCCTGCGGGGGCAGGCCCCAAAGTTTGCTGAGGGGTCTGACCCCAAAATGGGCTTAGGCGCGCTCGTCTGCTCGACGTTGCGGGATGTGGCTCTCCTGGTCTCCGGGGTCAGATGATCCCGGCGCTGCGCAGCTTGGCGCGGGTGGCGTCGTCGATGCCGAGTTCGTCGAGCACCTCCTCGGTGTGCTGGCCCAGGGCCGGGCCGCCGTTGCCGAGCCGGCCGGGGGTGGCACCGAGCCGCGGCAGCACGCCCGGCACCTTGAGCGGGCGGCCGTCGGGGCGGACGAAGGTCTGGATCATCTCCCGGGCCAGGTAGTGGGGGTCGGCGGCGATGTCGGCGGCGGTATAGGGGTAGCCGGCGGGCACCCGGGCGGCATCGAGCGCCGCGAGGATCGCGTCGCGCCCGCGTTCCCGTGTCCAGGCCTCGATGGCGGCGTCGATCATCCCGGCCTGGCGGGCCCGGCCGTCGTTATGGGCGAGCGCCGGCGCTTCGGCCAGGTCGGGGCTGTCGATCACCGCCATCAGGCGCTTGAAGATGCTGTCGCCGTTGCCGGCGATCAGCACGTAGTCGCCGTCGCGGCAGCGGTAGGCGTTGGAGGGGGTGATGCCGGGCAGGGCGCTGCCGCTGGGCTGGCGGACCTCGCCGCTGGCGTCGTACTCCGGCAGCAGGCTCTCCATCATGGCGAACACCGACTCGTAGAGGGCCACGTCGATCTCCTGGCCCAGGCCGCTGCGGTGGCGCTCCTGCAGGGCGAGCAGGGTGCCGATCACCGCATAGAGCGCCGAGAGGGAGTCGCCGATGCTGACACCGACCCGTACCGAGGGCTCGCCTGGCTGGCCGGTGAGATAGCGCAGCCCACCCATGGCCTCGCCGATGACGCCGAAGCCGGGCTTGTCGCGGTAGGGGCCGGTCTGGCCGTAGCCGGAGATGCGCACCATGATCAGCGTCGGGTTGATGGCGGACAGCGTGTCATAGCCGAGCCCCCAGCCTTCCAGGGTGCCGGGGCGGAAGTTCTCCACCAGGACGTCGGCCTCGGCGGCGAGCCGGCGCACCAGGTCCTGGCCCTCGGTCGAGCGCAGGTCGAGGGAGACCGAGCGCTTGTTGCGGGTCTGCACGTGCCACCAGAGCGAGGTGCCGTCCTCGAGCATTCGCCATTTGCGAAGGGGGTCGCCGGTGCCGGGGGGTTCGATCTTGATCACGTCGGCGCCGAATTCGCCGAGCAGCTTGGTCGCGAAGGGGCCGGCGATGAGCTGGCCGAGCTCCAGTACCTTCAGGTCGGCCAGCGGGAGTCGGCGTGTCTCCGGAGTCGTCATGGGGGGCACTCCTCGTACGTTGTCTCGTCAGGATGCGTCAGCAATCGGTCCCCCGCAATCGACCTCCCGGCGGGTGATGTTCCGGTGGGGCGGCAGTGCGGCGACGTCCTCGGGCTGCAGGGCCCGGGCCCCCCGGTAGGTGTCGTCGACGATGACGTGGCTGGTGGGCCGTGAACGCCCGCCGCCGCCATGGGTCAGAGCATCATGACATTGCAGGGAGCCCGATATGCTCGCGAGTATTCAGCGTTTCTTCCAGCAGGCCCTCGCCGAACCCGAGAGCGGCAGCGGCCCGGCCCCCACCCTGGAGCTGGCCGTGGCGGCCCTGCTCTGCGAGGTGGCGCGAGCCGACTACCACACCGACGAGAGGGAACTCGAGGCGATGCGCGAGTTGCTCAAGCGTCACCTGGCCCTGGGGGATGCCGCGGTGGAGGAGCTGATGATGCTGGCTCGAGAGGAGGTCGAGACCTCGGTGGATCACTACCAGTTCGTCAGCCTGATCAAGCAGCATTACGCCTATGAGCAGCGCTGCGCGCTGGTCCACATGATGTGGCTGCTGGCCCATGCCGACGGCGACCAGGATGCCCTGGAGGAGCACCGCATCCGCCGCCTGGCCGACCTGCTGCACGTCAGTCACTCGGATTTCATCCGCACCAAGCTCAGGGCGCAGGAGGGGTAGCGGCCAGGCACTCGGTCGCTTGACCTGGGTCGGCTTCATCGGCGTCGTCTCCTTGCTACGCTTTGTCTGAAAACTGCCTGCGCTCGCCCATCCGGCGTTAAAAATCGGCTCAAAGTACTCATTTACACTGCGTAAACTCCGTCTTTTCGTCGATTTTTGCCTTGTCTGGCCATCGCTCGCCGACTTTTCAGACAAAGCTTAGAATGGGTGTATCGGGCTCCGCCGGGTGGCGGAGCCCTTTGCATGGCGCACGACAGCGTGTCCAACGACAGGGAGAGGCAGATGTCTCGCGAGATCATCGTACTGGGGGCCGGCATGATCGGCGTCTCGATTGCCTGGCATCTGGCCCGGCGCGGCCATTCGGTGGTGCTGGTGGATCGCCGCGAGCCGGGGCGGGAGACCTCCTTCGGCAATGCCGGGATCATCCAGCGCGAGGCGGTCAAGCCCTATCCCTTTCCCCGCGACCTCGGCACCCTGGCACGGGTGCTGCCGAACCGGGCGGTGGACATCCGCTACCGTCTCGGCGGCGTGATGCGGGCGGCGGGTCCGCTGCTGCATTACTGGCAGCACTCCTCCCCGCGGCGCTACGACAGCATCGTGCCCGAATACGCCTCGCTGATCTCGCTTGCCCTCGACACCCATGCACCGATGATCGAGGCCGCCGGTGCCGAGGCGCTGGTACGCAAGGAGGGGTGGCTCGAGGTCTATCGCACGGTCGAGGGGCTCGACGCCGAACGGCGCGAGGCCGAGGAGGCGGCCGCGCGGTTCGGGGTCAACCACCGCCTGCTGGATGCCGACGCCCTGCAGGCGCTGGAGCCACATCTCACCGACGGTCTTGCCGGCGCCATCCACTGGCTGGACTCCTGGACGGTGGCCGACCCCGGGGCCCTGGTGCAGGCCTATGCCACCTCGATGGAGGCCGCCGGGGGGCGGCTGATGCGTGCCGAGGTGAGCGATATCTCCCGGGCGGGTCAGGGCTGGCGGGTGACCACCGACCAGGGAGCGCTGGAGGCCGGTGAGCTGGTGCTGGCCATGGGGCCCTGGTCCGGTGACTGGCTATCCCGGCAGGGCATTGCGGTTCCGCTGTTCGTCAAGCGCGGCTATCACATGCACTACGCCGCCAAGGGCGAGGCGCGACTCGGCAACTGGGTCATGGATGCCGAGGTGGGCTACCTGCTGGCGCCGATGCGTGCGGGCATTCGGCTGACCACCGGCGCCGAACTGGCTCGCCGCGAGGCCCCGCCACACCATGGCCAACTGGCCGCGGCGGAGCAGGTGGCGCGGCGCTTCTTCCCGCTGGGTGAGCGGCTGGATCCCGAGCCCTGGAAGGGCGCGCGACCCTGCACGCCGGACATGAAGCCGGTGATCGGCCCGGTCCCCGACCGCCAGGGGCTCTGGCTCGCCTTCGGCCATGGCCACCAGGGCTTCACCCTGGGGCCGGCGACCGGTCGACTGCTGGCCGAGATGATCGACGGTGAGCCGACGGCGATCGACATGGCGCCGTTCCGCGTCGACCGCTTCTGAATCAGGCGCTGCCCTGGCGGCGTCCGTTGAAGTGATGGATCAGCCACTTGGTGAACAGGGTCAACACGAAGACACCCCAGCCGGCGGTGGCGAGGACGTTGAACAGCAGCATCTTCTGGATGCCGCCGAGCGGGGTGAACAGGGTCTCGATGACGATGGCGATAAGGAAGGCCAGGGTGAGCGGCAGGGCGAGGATGTGCATCCACATCTCGGTACGCCGCTTGCGCACGTGGTAACGGCGCAGCAGGACCCGGAAGGGGCGGTGCACGAAGCTCACCAGGATCATGCTGCCGAGTCCCAGCAGCGCGGCCAGGGTGGGTTCGATGCTGCCGATGCGGGCGGAAATGCTGATCGACCAGAACACCGCCAGCCACATGACTCCGGCCAGGACGGCGACCAGATCGGCGTAGTGACGCACCTTCGGCATGTTGTCTCCTTCGATGGATCTGCCGGCATGATACGGCAATTTTCCCGGCGGTGAAGGGGGGCGTCGCGACCCGTGGCGCCCGGCCGCTTCCCCCTTGCGGTATACTGGCGCGACCGACGATCCACTTGCCGATACAGGACGCGCCGTGAACTCGATCACCCTGACCCGCCCCGACGACTGGCACCTGCACCTGCGCGACGACGAGGCGCTCGCCGCCGTGGTGGCCGCTACCGCCCGTCAGATGGGGCGTGCCATCATCATGCCCAACCTCAAGCCGCCGGTGACCACCACCGAGCAGGCCAGGGCCTATCGCGAACGGATCCTGGCGGCCCTGCCCGAGGGCAGCCGCTTCGAGCCGTTGATGACGCTCTACCTCACCGACAACACCCCGGCCGAGGAGATCGAGCGGGCCGCCGCCAGCGGCCTGGTGCAGGCGGTGAAGCTCTATCCCGCCGGGGCCACCACCAACTCCGACTCCGGCGTCACCGACCTGGCCCACTGCGACGCGGCCGTTGCCGCCATGGCGCGCCTGGGCGTGCCGTTGCTGGTGCACGGCGAGGTGACCAGCGCCGAGATCGACATCTTCGATCGCGAGGCGGTGTTCATCGAGCGGGTCATGAAGCCGCTGCTGGAGCGTCATCCGGACCTCCGGGTGGTGTTCGAGCACATCACCACGGCCGATGCCGCCGAGTTCGTCGCTGCCGCCCCGGCCAACGTGGGGGCCACCATCACCGCCCACCACCTGCTGTTCAATCGCAACCACATGCTGGTGGGTGGCATCCGCCCGCACTACTACTGCCTGCCGATCCTCAAGCGCGAACGCCATCGCGAGGCGTTGCTGGCGGCGGCCGTCTCGGGCAGCCCCAAGTTCTTCCTGGGCACCGACAGCGCCCCCCATGCCCGGGGCGACAAGGAGAGCGCCTGCGGCTGTGCCGGGGCCTATACCGCCCCGGCGGCCATCGAGCTCTATGCCACCGCCTTCGAGCAGGGAGGTGCCCTGGAGCGCCTCGAGGGTTTCGCCAGCCACTTCGGCCCGGACTTCTACGGCGTGGCCCGCAATGCCGACCGCGTGACCCTGGTCCGTGAGCCCTGGACGCTGCCCGAGACGCTGCCCTATGCCGGCGGCCAGCGCATCGTGCCGCTGATGGCCGGCGAGACCCTGGAGTGGAAGCTGAAGGAATGAAGCGTCGAGGCCGCCCCTAGGGCCTCCCGCCGGCTATACCTTGTCGGCGACCGGCTGCGGGCTCGCCTGGGCGACCGGGCTGGCCAGCCGCTCGACCATGGCCTCGACCATGCGCGCCGAGTGCGCGGCGGCCTTCTCGAGAAACTGCTCGAAGGAGAGGTGGTTGTCGCCGCCGCCGGCGATATCGGAGAGCGCGCGGATCACCACGAAGGGGCAGCCATAGAGGTGGCAGGTCTGGGCGATGGCCGCGGCCTCCATCTCGGCGGCGAGCATGGTGGGGAAGCGCGAGCGGGTCTTCGATACCAGGTCGGGGCAGGCCATGAACACATCCCCGGTGGCGATCAGCCCCTCGACCACACGCACCTCGCCGAGGGCCTCGACGCACTGCCGCGCGACCCTGACCAGTCGTTCGTCCGGCAGGTAGGCGGCGGGCATCTGCGGTACCTGGCCGTGCTCGTAGCCGAACACCACGGCGTCGACGTCGTGGTGGCGCACCTCGCTGGAGACCACGATATCGCCGATCTCGAGGCCCTCGCCGAAGCCGCCGGCCGAGCCGGTATTGATGATCGCCTCGGGCCGGTAGACATCGAGCAGCAGGGTGGTGCCGATGGCGGCGTTCACCTTGCCGATCCCGGATTGCAGGATCACCACCTCGACCCCGTGCAGGCGCCCCAGGTGGAAGGTACAGCCGACATGAGCCCGGGTGCGTGGCTCGTCCAGCAGGGAGGCGAGGTGCTCGACCTCCTGGGCCATGGCGCCGATGATGCCGATCCGTTTCATGCGAACACTTCCGTCCACTCGTGGCGCTTGTCGAGGAAGCCGCGGGCGATGGCCTTGGCGCCCTCCAGGCTGTGGCTGGCGGCCCAGCCACACTGCATCTCGTTGCAGGCCGGCACCGCGTCGGCCACCAGCACGTCCTCGAGGGTCTTCTGCAGCAGGGTCAGCACGTCGTCGTAGTCGTCATGGTTGATCAGCGCCACGTAAAAGCCGGTCTGGCAGCCCATGGGGCTGATGTCGACGATGCGATCGGAGTGGTTGCGCGACAGCTCCGCCATCAGGTGCTCCAGGGAGTGCAGCGCCGGCATCTCCATGTGCTCCCGGTTGGGCTGGCAGATGCGCATGTCGTACTTGTGGATGCGGTCGCCGTTCAGGCCGGTCTTGATGTCGGCCAGGCGCACATAGGGGGCCTTCACCTTGGTGTGATCCAGGTTGAAGCTTTCCACGTTCATCTTGTCGCTCATCGACGGGCCTCGCGTTGCGGTGGGTGGGCGTCTCGGGGAGTCGGGCGCGCATTCTAGCGGAGTGCGCGCCGGTGTGCATGTATCGGCCGGTCAGGCCGGCTGGTGTCCGACCGCCATGGCGTCGTGCAGCTCCGCCGCGACCAGGGTGTTCTCGAGCAGCGAGGCCACCGTCATGGGGCCGACGCCGCCGGGCACCGGGGTGATCCAGCTGGCGCGCTCGGCCGCTGGCTCGAACTCCACGTCACCCACCAGGCGGCCATCCTCCTCGCGGTTGATGCCGACGTCGATGACGATGGCGCCGTCCCTGACCCATTCGCCCTTGACCAGTCCCGGCCTGCCCACCGCCACCACCAGCAGCTCGGCGCGGCGGACATGCTCCTCGAGGTTGCGGGTGAAGCGGTGGCAGACGGTGGTGGTGCAGCCGGCGAGCATCAGCTCGAGCCCCATGGGGCGACCGACGATGTTGGAGGCGCCGACCACGGTGGCGTCCAGGCCGCGCACCTTGAGGCCGCTCTCCTGAAGCAGGGTCATCACCCCCTTGGGGGTGCAGGGCCGCAGCATCGGCAGGCGCTGGGCCAGTCGGCCCAGGTTGTAGGGGTGGAAGCCGTCGACGTCCTTGTGGGGCAGGATGTGCTCGAGGATCGGCCGGGCATCCAGGTGCTCGGGCAAGGGCAGCTGGACCAGGATGCCGTCGACACGGGGGTCGGCGTTGAGGCGGTCGACCAGCCCCTCGAGCTCCTCCTGGGAGGTCTCGGTGGGGAGCTGGTAGCGGAAGGATTCGATTCCCGCCTCCACACAGGCATTCTGCTTGTGGCGCACGTAGACGGCGGAAGCGGGGTCCTCGCCCACCAGCACCACGGCCAGGCCGGGAGTGCGAGCGCCGGCGTCATGGCGCACCTGCACCTGGCGGGCGACCTGCTGGCGGACTCGGGCGGCAATGGCCTTGCCATCGATCAGTTGGGCTGTCATCGAACTTCCCCTGGTGGTGAGTGGTGGGCGGCGCGGGCGCTCGCAGCGTCCACGCGGGCGAAAGGCAGACGATTTTCGCATGACGGGCCGCCGAGGCAAAGCGTCGGGGCCCGTCGTGACGCCGTTCGTACTTGACCCGGGGGGAAAGTTCCGTAGAATACGCAGCGCTTGGCGAGGCCCCTGCGGCGGCGCCAGGGCCGCTTGATCGCTGGCGGGGTGTAGCGCAGTCTGGTAGCGCGCCTGCTTTGGGAGCAGGATGTCGGGGGTTCGAATCCCTCCACCCCGACCACAACTTGTTGATTGAACGGGCTTATTTTTCAATCAGGGGTTGCGGTCACGAGGTCCGGAACGTAGAATGCGCCTATAGCTCAACCGGATAGAGCAACGGCCTTCTAAGCCGTAGGTTGCAGGTTCGAGTCCTGCTGGGCGCGCCACCTGCGGTGGCGGCGAGTCTCGGTCGAGCGAGTGTCGAAATGGTGGATGTAGCTCAGTGGTAGAGCCCCGGATTGTGGCTCCGGTGGTCGTGGGTTCGATCCCCATCATCCACCCCATTGCGACACGGGCGGTTGCGGTACAGGCAGTCAAGGCAGTGGTGGATGTAGCTCAGTGGTAGAGCCCCGGATTGTGGCTCCGGTGGTCGTGGGTTCGATCCCCATCATCCACCCCATCCCTTGACAGGTCCCGGCTCCTCGTCTTTTCTATTGCTATCCGCACACCATTCTCTGATTCATCCTGCGCACGGGCTGCCCTTCGGCACTCCGATTTTTCTGTTTTCCGTCTCTGGGTCTTTCGAGTCGCTGCCGGTGGCGCCCTTGCACTCCGATCTTTTTCGCCGGCATGCCTTGCAACGCGCCCCCGGTGCCCCCATTTGGCGGGTATGGTGCTTGCCAGTGCCGGGTGGGATTCTTAGAATCTCTCCCTTGACCCTATTCACGCTTTCATCAGAACGCCCCCAGTCGGTAGAGGACTATTCATGCAAGTTTCCGTCGATACGACCTCCCAGATCGAACGCCGCATCATCGTGCAGGTGCCGGCAGCCGAGGTCGACGAGGCCGTCGCCGCCCGTCTCAAGGACGCCGCCAAGAACGTTCGCATGGACGGGTTCCGCAAGGGCAGGGTGCCGATGTCGGTGATTCGCCAGCGCTACGGCCGCGACGTGCGCGACGAGGTGGTGGGCGAAGTGATGCGCGAGCGCTACGTGCGTGCCATCACCGAAGAGAACCTCAACCCTGCCGGCTTCCCGCAGATCGAGGCCACCGTCAACGAATCGGGCAAGGATCTGGAATTCACCGCCACTCTGGAGGTCTACCCAGAAATAGAGCTGGCCTCCATCGAGGGCACCGAGGTGGAGCGCCCGGTGGTCGAGGTGACCGAGGCGGATGTCGACGAGATGGTCGAGACCCTGCGCAAGCAGAACGCCGCCTGGGAAGCCGTGGAGCGTGCCGCCGAGGATGGCGACCAGGTGACCATCGACTTCCAGGGCTTCCTGGGCGACGAGCCTTTCGAGGGCGGCAGCGCCGAGGGGCACAGCCTGGTGCTGGGTTCCGGCAACTTCATTCCCGGTTTCGAGGAGCAGCTGGTCGGCGCCAGCGCCGGTGAGGAGAAGGAGCTCAAGGTCACCTTCCCCGAGGACTACCAGGCCGAGAACCTGGCGGGCCAGGAAGCGACCTTCAAGGTCAAGGTTCACCAGGTCAGTGCCCAGGCCCTGCCCGAAGTGGATGCCGAGTTCGTCAAGAAGTTCGGCGTCGAGGACGGCGACCTGGAGAGGTTCCGTGCCGAGGTCACCCGGAACATGACCCGCGAGGCGAGCCAGGCGGTGGACAACCGCGTCAAGCAGCAGGTGCTCGAAGCGCTCAAGAAGGCCAACGACATCCCGGTGCCCCAGTCGCTGGTGCAGCAGGAAACCGACGGCCTTAAGCGCCAGGCGGCCCAGCAGTTCGGCCTGGGGGAGGACTTCGACGTCTCCCAGCTGCCCAACGAGCTGTTCGCCGAACAGGCGAAGAGCCGCGTGCAGGTCGGCCTGCTGCTGGCCGAGGTGATCAAGTCCCATGAGATCGAGGCCTCCGACGACGAGCTCAAGGCCAAGGTCGAGGAGCTTGCCGAGCAGTACCAGGAGCCGGAGCAGGTGGTCGAGTACTATCTCGGCAACGATCAGCTCAAGACCCAGGTCAAGTCCGCTATCCTCGAAGAGAAGGCCGTCGACAAGCTGCTCGAGCAGGCTACCGTCAAGGACGCGGCGATGAGCTACCAGCAGGTGCTGGCGGCTGCCCAGCAGGCCGAGAGTGACGAGGCCGAAGAGATCGAGGAGAGCGAGGAGAGCGGCGAGGAGAGCAAGGCCTGATCGCCTCCTTCACGTACTCCTTCCCCGCCGGCGAGGCCGGCGGGGCGTTACGCTTCCATACATCGGATGCAAGGACATCACACTGATGAGCAACGAGTTCGATATCCGCAACACCGGCGGCCTGGTGCCGATGGTGGTCGAGCAGAGCGCGCGCGGCGAGCGGGCTTATGACATCTATTCCCGCCTGCTCAAGGAGCGTGTGATCTTCCTGGTGGGTCCGGTGGAAGATTACATGGCCAACCTGGTGGTGGCGCAGCTGCTGTTCCTTGAGTCCGAGAACCCGGACAAGGACATCCACCTCTACATCAACTCGCCGGGCGGCTCGGTCACCTCGGGCATGTCGATCTACGACACCATGCAGTTCGTCAAGCCCGATGTCTCCACCGTGTGTATCGGTCAGGCGGCGAGCATGGGGGCGCTGCTGCTGGCCGGCGGCGCGGCGGGCAAGCGGTTCTGCCTGCCCAACTCGCGGATGATGATCCACCAGCCGCTGGGCGGCTACCAGGGGCAGGCCTCGGACATCGAGATCCACACCCGCGAGATCCTCGGTATCCGCGACAAGCTCAACCAGATCCTGGCGCACCACACCGGCCAGGACATCGAGACCATTGCCCGGGATACCGATCGCGACAACTTCATGAACGGTGCCCAGGCCGCCGAGTACGGCTTGATCGATGCCGTGCTGGATAAGCGCCCGACATCCTGATAGCGTGAAACCTATCCACGCACGCTCGATTCACGCGCGATTGACATGATTCACGGTGGCCACTGGCCGCCGTCGAGAACACGGCGACAGATGGTCGCCGAAGCGAAAGAGGTACGCGAATGGCCGACGGCAAAGGCAAGGACGAAGGTGGCAAGCTGCTCTACTGCTCGTTCTGCGGCAAGAACCAGAACGAGGTGCGCAAGCTGATTGCCGGCCCGTCCGTCTATATCTGCGATGAGTGTGTCGACCTGTGCAACGACATCATTCGCGAGGAAGTTCTCGATGCCGATGCCGAGAGCGACGAGGAGCGTCTGCCGGTTCCCCGCGAGATTCGTCACACCCTCGACGACTATGTGATCGGCCAGGACCGCGCCAAGATGGTGCTGTCGGTGGCGGTCTACAACCACTACAAGCGCCTGCGTTCCGACGTGAAGGGCGACGACGTCGAACTCGGCAAGTCGAACATCCTGCTGATCGGTCCCACCGGCAGCGGCAAGACCCTGCTGGCCGAGACCCTGGCGCGGCTGCTCAACGTGCCCTTCACCATCGCCGACGCCACCACTCTCACCGAGGCGGGCTACGTCGGTGAGGACGTCGAGAACATCATCCAGAAGCTGTTGCAGAAGTGCGACTACGATGTGGAGAAGGCCCAGCGTGGCATCGTCTACATCGACGAGATCGACAAGATCTCGCGGAAGTCGGACAACCCCTCCATCACCCGCGACGTCTCGGGCGAGGGGGTGCAGCAGGCGCTGCTGAAACTGATCGAGGGCACCACCGCCTCGGTGCCGCCCCAGGGGGGGCGCAAGCACCCGCAGCAGGAGTTTCTGCAGGTCGATACCGGCAACATCCTGTTCATCGTCGGCGGTGCCTTCGCCGGCCTGGACAAGGTGATCCGCGATCGTGCCGAGAAGGGGGGCATCGGTTTCAACGCCACCGTCAAGAGCAAGGACGAGGCCAAGGGCGTCGGTGCCCTGCTGGCCGACGTGGAGCCCGAGGACCTGGTCAAGTTCGGCCTGATCCCCGAGTTCGTCGGTCGTCTGCCGGTCATCGCCACCCTCACCGAGCTTACCGAGGATGCGCTGATCCAGATCCTCACCGAGCCCAAGAACTCACTGCTCAAGCAGTACGGTCGGCTGTTCGAGATGGAGGGCGTCGAGCTGGAGTTCCGCGACGATGCGCTGCGTGCGGTGGCCGGCAAGGCCATGGCGCGCAAGACCGGCGCCCGCGGGCTGCGCTCGATCCTCGAGTCGGTGCTGCTCGATACCATGTACGAGATCCCCTCGCTGGAGGGGGTGAGCAAGGTGGTGATCGATGCCTCGGTGATCAGTGGCGAGAGCGAACCGCTGCTGATCTACTCACAGCAGGAAGAGCCGCGGAGCGACGGTACCGGCGGCTAGGCCCGGGGCTGCCCGGCGCCTGATGCGGGAGCGAATTCATCCGTGACGTGCCGAGCGGGGCGCCCTTGCCGGGCGCCTGTCCGGCACCTCTGGTGATGGATTGGCTCCCGTTTCCTTTTTCCGGCGCCCGGGCGCAAGACGCCTTGCAAAGCCGTTCCGTCGCCCCCACTCCCCGAGTATCCGATACCAGTATCCGATAGAGTTCGTATCCACCCGATTTCGTTTGAGGAACGTCTGCGATGCAGCAGAACGCCGAACAGACCCTGAGTCTGCCCCTTTTGCCGCTGCGGGACGTGGTCGTCTACCCGCAGATGGTCATTCCGTTGTTCGTCGGCCGCGAGAAGTCGATCCTGGCCCTCGAGGCGGCGATGGACGCCGACAAGCGTGTCCTGCTGGTGGCCCAGCGCGAGGCCAGCAAGGATGATCCGGACGGGGGGGATCTGTTCTCCATCGGCACCGTGGCCGAGATCATGCAGCTGCTCAAGCTGCCCGATGGTACCGTCAAGGTGCTGATCGAGGGGACGTCCCGTGCCGATGTCGGCGAGATCCTGGTGGTCGACGGTGGCTACAGCCGGGCCGAGGTGGTGTTGCGCGAGAGCGAGCCGCTTACCGCCCGGGAGCAGGAAGCCCTGGTGCGGGTGTTGCTCAACCAGTTCGAGCAGTACGTAAAGATGTCGAAGAAGGTGCCCAACGAGGTGCTCAACTCGCTCTCCGGCATCGAGGATCCGAGTCGTCTGGTCGACACCATCTGTGCCCACCTGTCGCTTAAGATCGACGACAAGCAGCAGCTGCTGGAGATGGATCGGGTGCGCGATCGCATCGAGCACCTGATGGCGCTCATCGAGTCCGAGATCGACCTGCTGCAGGTAGAGAAGCGCATCCGCTCGCGGGTCAAGGACCAGATGGAGAAGTCCCAGCGCGAGTACTATCTCAACGAGCAGATGAAGGCCATCCAGAAGGAGATGGGCGAGCTCGAGAACATGCCCAACGAGGCCGACAAGTACGAGCAGGCGATCAAGGAGTCCGGCATGCCCAAGGAGGCTGCCGACAAGGCCAACCAGGAGCTCGGCAAGCTGAAGATGATGTCGCCGTCCTCGGCCGAGGCGACGGTGGTGCGCTCCTATCTGGACTGGCTGGTGGCGGTGCCGTGGAAGAAGCGCACGCGAGTCCGGCATGACCTGGTCCACGCCCAGCAGGTGCTCGACGAGGACCACTACGGCCTCGACGAGGTCAAGGCGCGCATCCTCGAGTACCTCGCCGTGCACAAGCGGGTCAAGAAGCTCAAGGGGCCGGTACTCTGCCTGGTGGGGCCGCCCGGGGTCGGCAAGACGTCGCTCGGCCAGTCCATCGCCCGGGCCACCAATCGCAAGTACGTGCGCCTCGCGCTCGGTGGGGTGCGCGACGAGTCCGAGATCCGCGGCCACCGGCGCACCTATATCGGCTCGCTGCCCGGCAAGATGATCCAGCGCATGGCCAAGGCCGGGGTCAAGAATCCGCTGTTCCTGCTCGACGAGGTCGACAAGATTGGCATGGACCATCGTGGCGACCCGGCATCGGCGCTGCTCGAGGTGCTCGACCCGGAGCAGAACGATACCTTCAGCGACCACTACCTGGAACTCGACTACGACCTTTCCGAGACCCTGTTCATCTGTACCGCCAACTCGATGAACATCCCCGGGCCGCTGCTCGACCGCATGGAGGTGATCCGCCTGCCGGGCTACACCGAGGACGAGAAGCTGGCCATCGCGCGGCGCTACCTGGTGCCCAAGCAGCTCAAGGCCAATGGCTTCAAGGACGATGAGCTGGCCTTCTCCGACGAGGCGCTGCTCGAGCTGATCCGCTACTACAGCCGCGAGGCCGGGGTGCGTGAACTCGAGCGGCAGATCGCCAAGGTGTGCCGCAAGGTGCTGCGCGAGCGCCTGGAGAAGGAGAGCAAGGAGGGGGCGCAGGCACCGGTGGTGCTGGCTGCGGCGGACATCGAACCCTATGCCGGGGTACGCCGCTACAGCTATGGCCTGGCCGACCAGGAGGACCAGGTGGGGCGCGTGACCGGTCTGGCCTGGACCTCGGTGGGCGGTGAGCTGCTCTATATCGAGTCGGTGGTCACCCCGGGCAAGGGGCGCATCAACAAGACCGGCTCGCTGGGTGACGTGATGAAGGAGTCGGTGAGTGCGGCCCACACCGTGGTGCGGGCCCGGGCCCTGGCGCTGGGCATCGACCCGGAGCGCTTCGAGAAGGAGGACCTGCATATCCACGTTCCCGAGGGGGCGACGCCGAAGGACGGGCCCAGTGCCGGTATCGCCATGGTCACGGCCATGATCTCCGCCTACACCGGGCGTCCGGTGCGCTGCGACGTGGCGATGACCGGCGAGGTCAACCTGCGTGGCGAGGTGCTGCCGATCGGCGGGCTCAAGGAGAAATTGCTGGCCGCGCGGCGCGGTGGTATAAAGATCGTGCTTGTGCCCGAAGAGAATCGCCGGGACCTCAAGGAGGTTCCGGACAATATCAAGGAAGCACTCGATATCAGGCCAGTTCGCTGGATCGACGAGGTCATGGAGGTGGCGCTGGCGGAGAAGCCGGATGTATCAAGCGAGGAATCCCGGCCGGACGACTCAGCCTCATCGCACTCGATGATCAGCACGCATTAACGATCAAAAGTCCATCATATCGGAGTCAAAAGCCCGATATGATGGGGTTTGTCGCGTGAGGTTGCTTGACAGATGTTTCATCGCATTGCTATAAATTGCGCCATGCTTTGATCGCGTTAGCCAGCCGAAAGTCGCGTCGATTAGAGTCATTTTCTGAAACAGTCAAGGGGTGAAGTGTGAACAAATCCGAGCTGATCGAAGCCATCGCTGCGTCTGCCGATATTCCCAAGGCGGCCGCTTCACGTGCGCTGGACGCCATGGTCGAGACCGTGGCCGATAGCCTCAAGAAGGGCGAGAGCGTCTCTCTGGTGGGCTTTGGTACCTTCGCCGTGAAGGAGCGTGCCGCTCGCACCGGTCGCAACCCGCAGACCGGCCAGCCGATCGAAATCAGCGCTGCCAAGGTGCCGAGCTTCAAGGCCGGCAAGGCACTCAAGGATTCCGTCAACTGAGTGGACGGAGCCGTCCGCACCACTGACGGTTGATCTTGCTACAGGCGCATCGCCCCGGCGGTGCGCCTGTCTTCGTTTCAGCGGCACCGCCGTGGCGGTGCCCGGATGGTCGCGAGCATCACCGCGATGCGTATAATGTGGCGCGTCCGTGCCAACATCATCAGCCGAGGCCTGCATGCTGCAAAGTATTCGAGATCGCTCCAGGAGCTGGGGCGCCAAGATCATCATCGGCGCCGTGGTCGCGACCATGGCGCTGTTCGGCGTGGAGTCCCTGGTGGGGCTGTTCGGCGGTGGTGGTGACGAAATCGCCAAGGTCAACGGCGAGCCGGTCACCCGCCAGCAGCTCGAGCTGGAGGTGCAGCGTGCCATTCGCAGCGGCCAGGTGCCGCCGGAGCAGGAGCGGGCCCTGCGCAATCAGATGCTCGACCAGCTGATCACCGACCGGTTGCTGACCCAGTATGCCGAGGAGGGCGGGCTGCACCTCTCCGAGGAGCAGCTCGATCAGTTGATCGTCTCGCTGCCCGAGTTCCAGGACCAGGAGGGACGCTTCTCCAGCGAGCTGTTCCGCAATCGCCTCGCCAGCGCCGGCTACACGCCGCTCTCCTTTCGCGAGGAGCTGCGGGTCGACATGAAGCGCCAGCAGCTGCAGCAGGGGCTGGCCTTCAGCGACTTCACCCTGCCTTCCGAGCAGGAGAGGCTGGGGGAGCTGCAGCGTCAGACCCGTAGCTTCCGTCATCATGCCCTCACCGCCGCCGACCTCGAGGATGACCTTGAGGTCACCGAGGAGGCGATGCAGCGCTACTACGAGGCCAATGCCGAGGACTATCAGCGGCCCGAGCAGGTGCGCCTGGAGTACGTGGTCATCGATCGTCAGCAGTTGGCCGACGAGGTAGAGGTCGAGGAGGAGGCACTGCGCGAGCTGTGGCAGGAGCGCAGTCATGACGTCGATCGCCGGATCTCGCACATCATGCTGACCTTCGATGGCGAGCGTTCCCGCGAGGAAGCCGTCGCCGAGCTCGAGGCGGCCCGTGAGCGGCTGGCCGACGGCGAGGCGTTCGCCGACCTGGCCGCAGAGCTCTCCGAGGATACCGTCTCGGCAGAGCAGGGCGGAGATCTCGGCGTGATCAGCCGTGGCTTCTTCGGCGAGGCCTTCGAGGATGCCGCCTTCGCCCTGGACGAGGGAGAGGTCTCCGACATCGTCGAGACCGACAATGGTCTCCATCTGCTGCAGGCCACGGCGCTGGAGCGTGAGCCCTTCGAGCAGGTGCGCGACGACCTGCGCCGCGAGGTGGCGATGTCCCGGGTGTCCGGGGAGTTCAACGAGCGTGTCCAGCGCCTGATCGACGAGAGCTTCGCCGCCGATGACCTGCGCAGCGTGGCCGACGACATCGGCCTGGAGCTGCACGAGAGCGACTGGGTTTCCCGTGACGGGGCCGATGGCGTGCTCTCCGAGCCCGGCGTGATGGCCGAGGCGTTCAGTGCCGACGTGCTCGAGGAGGGTTACAACAGCGAGGTGATCGAGCTCGACGAGGACCGCCGACTGGTGCTTCGGGTGGCGGATCACCGCGAGACCGCCGTGCTGGAGCTCGACGAGGTGCGTGACAGGGTGCGCGCCAGTGTCGAAGCGCGCCTGCGGCGCGAGGCGTTGATCGAACTCGCCGCCGAGCGCGTCGAGCAGTTGCGCGCCGGGGAGGCGCCCGAGATCGAGTGGCAGCGGGCCGAGAATGTCAGTCGTGAGGCCGCCGACGGCCTGCCCCAGGCCGTGTTGCAGGCGGCCTTCCGCCTGCCTGCGCCGGAGGGCGAGGAGCCGGTCTTCGGCCATGCCGTCGCCGGCGACCGGGTGGTGCTCATCGCCCTCGATCGCGTCGAGCCGGGTGAGGTCGACGGCGAGGTCGAAAACTTCGTGGCACGCATGGCCGAGCGACTGCGGGCCCAGGCGGCGATCCAGGGGTTGCTCGACGACCTGCGTGACAAGGCCGATATCGAGCGTCTCTGAGCGACGTCGATCGCGCGGCAGCGGAGGGGCGCTACGGCGCCCCTCCTTTTCGGTCTCGATCTTATACCGTTATCTTCGGGTATTGCCCCGCGCTACCAGGAGAGCGATCCGGCTCCCGGGCGGTGACCCGGGAAGATGCAAATGTTATCTTGTAACATTCACGGTTCTGCCAGGACTCGCCCCATGTCGACTATCATCGCCAATCTCCCCGTCCACCTGATCACCGGCTTCCTCGGCAGCGGGAAGAGCACCCTGATCCATCGGCTGATCGAGCGGAAACCCGCCGAGGAGCGTTGGGCGGTGTTGATCAACGAGTTTGGCCAGGTAGGCATCGACCAGGCGATGTTCGCCGAACGCGAGGACCTGGTGGTCAAGGGGCTACCCGGGGGGTGCCTGTGCTGTCAGCTCGCCTTCGTGATGCAGGCGACACTGGTCAACCTGCTGCATCGTCATCGGCCCGATCGCCTGATCATCGAGCCGTCGGGGCTCGGCCACCCGGCCGGATTGCTCGAGGTGCTCCGCGGCGAGGCCTTCCGGGGGGTGCTGGAGGTCCGCGACATCATCGTGGTGCTCGACCCGCGACGGCTCGACGATCCCCGGGCCCGGGAGCACGAGACGTTCCGCGATCAGCTGGAGGTGGCCGATGCCGTGGCCCTGACCATGACCGACCTGTCAACCACGGAGCAGCTCGCGGCCGCCCGTGAACTGGCGGTGCGGCACTGGCCACCGCGGCGCTGGGTCGCCGAGGCACCCCATGGCGACTTGCCGGTGGCGCTGCTGCTGGAGAGCGAAGCTCGCCGCGGTGAATCCGCGGCGAAGGGCAGCAGCACGCATCGCGTGCTGCGCGATGCGGCGCGCGGCGTGCTGATGCTCGACGACTTCGCCGCGGTGCGCCCCGAACCGGGTCGGCCACAGCGCAATGTCGGCGAATCGCTCGGTTATGCCACCCTGGGCTGGCGCTGGCACCCCGACGACGTCTTCGACCTCGACCGGGTCACGGCGCTGCTGGGGAGGCTGCCTCGCGGGTTGCGGGTCAAGGGCGTGCTGCATAGCGAGGCGGGCTGGAAGCTCTACAACCGCGCGGATGGCGCGGTGAGCCTGACCGCCAGCGCCTGGCGGCAGGATTCGCGGCTGGAGGTGATCGGCGAGACGGGCAGCCTGCCCGAGGCAGAGGCACTGGAAGCCGCACTTCGGGAATGTCTGTGCGGCACCGGGGGCTGATGCTGGGGAGTGGAACCCCATGAATATCCCGACGAGGGCGGCACGTTCGCCGAAAAAAGCGTCGTGGCCCGTCCCTCGGGGGGATCCTGGGTGCTAGAGACCGAACGCCCGCAGCTCGGGCTCGCCGCCGTCCTCGACCACGATCTCCCAGCCCTGGTCGGGGCGCCAGTCGCCGAGCACGAAGCGTCGGGCGGGCCGGCCGTCGATCTCGAGCTCGTGAACGGCGGGGCGGTGGGTATGGCCGTGGATGAGGGTGGTGACGCCGTGTTCGGCCATGACCTTCTCCACCTCCGCGGGGGTGACGTCCATGATGTCGTCGGCCTTGTTGGAGGTCGCCTCGCCGGATTGCTGACGCAGCGACTGCGCCAGGGTGAGGCGGTCCTGGATCGGCATGGCCAGGATCTGCTGTTGCCACTGGGGGTGGCGGGCCTGGGCCCGGAAGGCCATGTAGGCCTCGTCGCGGGTACAGAGGCTGTCGCCGTGCATCAGCAGCACTCGCTCGCCGCCGAGCTCGACCACCGCGGGGTCGGCCAGCAGGGAGGCCCCGGCAGCGCTCGCGAAACGTTCGCCGAGCAGGAAGTCCCGGTTGCCGTGCATCAAGCGGATCGCGGTACCATCATCCGCCAGGCGGTGCAGGGCCTTTGCCACCCGTGACGCCAGGGTGGCGTTGCCGGTGGGGTCGGCATCGCCCAGGTCGAGCAGGTCATCGCCGATCCAGGCCTCGAAGAAGTCGCCGAGGATGTAGAGGGCCGCGACGCCGGTGGCGCGCTCCTCGAGCCAGCGGAGAAAACCATCGGTGATCTCGGGCGCACCGGGGTGCAGATGCAGGTCGGATATCAGCAGGGTGGTCATGGGGGAGTCTCGCAGGGTGCTCGGTGACGCGTGGCGTAACGCAGCACGCCCGCGCAAGGCGGGCGCGGGGCGGGGCGGCGACGAGGATCAGGCGTCGGCCTCGTCCTTGAAATAGGCGCGTTGGATGATGACGTCGTCGGCGGGCACGTCGGCGTGCATGCCGCGGCGGGTGGTCGGCACGGCCTTGATCTTCTCGACCACGTCCATGCCCTCGACCACTTCACCGAACACGCAGTAGCCCCAGCCCTGGATGGATTTGCCGCTGTGGTTGAGGAAGTCGTTGTCACCCACGTTGATGAAGAACTGGGCGGTGGCCGAATGGGGGTCCTGGGTGCGCGCCATGGCCAGGGTGCCGGTGGCGTTGACCAGGCCGTTGTCGGCCTCGTTCTCGATCGGGTCACGGGTCGGCTTCTGGTTGAAGTCGGTGTCGAAGCCGCCGCCCTGGATCATGAAGCCGTCGATCACGCGGTGGAAGAGGGTGTTGTCGTAGTGCCCGTCGCGCACGTACTGCTCGAAATTGGCTGCGGTCTTCGGTGCCTTCTCGCGGTTCAGGGCGATGGTGATGTCACCGAAATTGGTCTGCAGAATGATCATCGATAAGTTCCTGTACGATAAAGGGGCGTTGCCTTGGCGTTGCCCATGGGCGTGGCGCTATAATACCGGTTTTGCTTCGATGCGCGAAGCGAGCGTCGAGACGACCGGGGCTGTCGCCGATGGCAGCATCGCCCGGGGCTGATCCGTCGCCAGGCCTGCACCTTTTAACCAGAGGCTGTTCTTCTCAACATGACCACCGATACCACCAGCGCGCCGAACTTCATCCGTCACCAGATCCGCGAGGAGATCGAGGCCGGCCGCGCCGGCAAGATCGTGACCCGCTTCCCGCCGGAGCCCAACGGCTTCCTGCACATCGGCCACGCCAAGTCGATCTGCCTGAATTTCGGGCTCGCCGAGCAGTTCGGTGGTGACTGTCACCTGCGCTTCGACGACACCAACCCGGCGAAGGAGGAGCAGGCCTACATCGATGCCATCAAGGAGGACGTCGCCTGGCTGGGGTTCGAGTGGGCCGGACCGGTGCGCTTCGCCTCCGACTACTTCGACCAGCTCTACGCCTGGGCCCAGCACCTGGTGCGCGAGGGCAAGGCCTATGTCGACGACCTGTCGCCCGAGGAGATCCGTGAATACCGCGGCACCCTCACCGAGCCGGGGCGCCCCAGCCCCTACCGCGAGCGCAGCGCCGCCGAGAACCTCGACCTGCTCGAGCGCATGCGCGTCGGCGAGTTCGCCGAGGGCGAAAAGGTGCTGCGGGCGAAGATCGACATGGCCGCGCCGAACATCAACCTGCGCGACCCGATCCTCTACCGGATCCGCCATGCCCACCATCACCAGACCGGCGACAAGTGGAAGATCTATCCCTCCTATGACTTCACCCACGGCCAGTCGGATGCCATCGAGGGCGTGACCCACTCGATCTGTACCCTGGAGTTCGAGGACCACCGCCCGCTCTACGAGTGGTTCCTCGACAACCTGCCAGTGCCGGTGATCCCGCGCCAGATCGAGTTCGCCCGGCTCAACCTCAACTACACCCTGACCTCCAAGCGCAAGCTCAAGCTGCTGGTGGACGAGGGCATCATCGACGGCTGGGACGACCCGCGCCTGCCGACGATCTCCGGCATGCGCCGCCGCGGTTATACCCCGGCGTCGATCCGCAGGTTCTGCGAGATGATCGGCGTGACGCGCGCCGACGGCGGCCTGGTCGATATCGCCATGCTCTACCACGCCATCCGCGCCGACCTCGAGGAGAACGCCCCGCGGGCCATGGCCGTGCTGCGGCCGCTCAAGGTGGTGCTGACCAACGTGCCGGAGGACTTCGAGGAGGTCTATGAGGTGCCCGGGCACCCGGCCCGCGAGGACATGGGGGTACGCAAGGTGCCCTTCACCCGCGAGGTCTACATCGACCAGGACGATTTCATGGAGGCGCCGCCGAAGAAGTTCTTCCGCCTGGCGCCGGGCCAGGAGGTGCGCCTGCGCAACAGCTATGTCATCCGCTGCGACGAGGTGATCAAGAACGCGGCCGGCGAGATCGAGGAGCTTCACTGCTCGGTGGACTTCGACACCCTGGGCAGGAACCCCGAAGGCCGCAAGGTGAAGGGCGTGATCCACTGGGTCAGCGCCGCCCATGGCGTGCCCATGGAGGTGCGCCTCTACGACAACCTCTTCCAGGTCGAACAGCCCGACAAGGACAAGGATGCCGATTTCCTCGACCACCTCAATCCCGAGTCGCTGGTGGTGTGCCGGGCGATCGGTGAGCCGAGCCTGGCCGATGCCGGGCCCGAATCGCGCTTCCAGTTCGAGCGGGTCGGCTACTTCTGCGCCGACCGCCATGCTAGCCGGGGCGACGAGCTGGTGTTCAACCGCACCGTGGGGCTGAAGGACAGCTGGGCCAAGGTTCAGAAGCAAGAAGCCCAGAAGAAAGAGCAAGGCCAGAAGAAGGGGTGACATGCAGATCTACAATACGCTGACGCGTCGCAAGGAAGCCTTCACGCCCATCGAGCCGGGCAAGGTGCGCATGTACGTCTGCGGCATGACCGTCTACGACTACTGCCACCTGGGGCACGCCCGGGTGATGGTGGCCTTCGATGTGATTACCCGCTACCTGCGCTGGCGCGGCTTCGATGTCACCTATGTGCGCAACATCACCGACATCGACGACAAGATCCTCAAGCGCGCCGACGAGAACGGCGAGCCGATCGATTCGCTCACCGAGCGCATGATCGATGCCATGCACGAGGACGAGGCGCGGCTCTTCGTGCTGCGCCCGGATCACGAGCCCCGTGCCACCGGCCATATCGGCGAGATCGTCGCCATGATCGAGACGCTGATCGGCAAGGGGTACGCCTATGCGGCGGACAACGGTGACGTCTACTACCGGGTGCGCCGGTTCGAGGGCTACGGCAAGCTCAACAACCGCGATCTCGACGAGATGCGCGCCGGTGCCCGGGTCGAGGTCGACGAGCACAAGGAGGACCCGCTCGACTTCGTGCTGTGGAAGGCGGCCAAGCCGGGGGAGGCCAGCTGGCCCTCGCCCTGGGGCGAGGGGCGTCCGGGCTGGCACATCGAGTGCTCGGCGATGTCGACCTGCTGCCTCGGCGAGACCTTCGACATCCACGGTGGCGGGCCGGACCTGACCTTCCCCCATCACGAGAACGAGATCGCCCAGAGCGAGGCAGCCACCGGCAAGCCCTACGTCAACACCTGGATGCACGCCGGGGCGGTGCGGGTGAACCAGGAGAAGATGTCCAAGTCGCTGGGCAACTTCTTCACCATCCGCGAGGTACTCGAGGTCCACGACCCGGAGGTGGTGCGCTACCTGCTGGTGGCGAGCCACTACCGCAGCCCGATCAACTATGCGCCGGAGTCGTTGTCGGAGGCCCGCAAGTCGCTGGAGCGTTTCTACAATGCCCTGGATGGCGTTGAGGTGGATGGCAAGGATGAACAATCCATTCGCCAGGAGCAGGCGCTCGCCAAAGCCGTTTATGGTGATTTCGAAGAGCGCTTCGTCGCCGCCATGGACGACGACTTCAATACCGCCGAGGCGCTGTCGGTGCTCTTCGACCTGGCCCGCGAGCTCAACCGGGCCAGGAAGGAGGCGCCCGAGCAGGCGCCGACGCTGGCCCGTGTGCTCGTGCGCCTGGGCGGCATCCTCGGGCTGCTGCAGCAGGCCCCGGCGGCCTTCCTCCAGTCCGGCGCCGGCGAACTGCCGCTGAGCGAGGCCGAGATCGAGGCGAGGATCGCGGCCCGCGGCGAGGCCAAGAAGGCCAAGGACTTCGCCACGGCCGATGGCATTCGCGACGAGCTGGCCTCCCTCGGCATCATCCTCAAGGACTCCCGCGAGGGGACGACCTGGGTGTTCGAGAAGGCCGTCGACTGATCGTCTGCAGCGTGTCGCGTTGAGCACGACGCCCGGCTCCATCGACAGGATGGGCCGGGCGTCGTGCCTTCCGGCCCTCCTCGGGGGAGGGCCGCCATGGCATCAATGTGCATTATCTCGCTCACAAATGGTCGAAAGCGCTTTTTTGGGGAATTATTTTTCTCAATTTTGTCGAGCAGGCTATAATATGAGCAGAATAACTCACATCAATGGCCGGCCATGCAACTGACGCTGCAACTCTATCTCGCCCATCGCTGGCAGGATGCCGCCGTGCTGGAGTTCCCCGAACCGGATCGGGGCACCCGGGGCCGGGTCCGGCTGGGTTACCTGCAGGATCATGCACTGGCGTGGATGTTCCGCGACGATGAGCATGCCTGCAGCCTGACGCTGCCGGTGGAGCTGATGATGAAGCACCAGGCCCCACGCTGGTTCGGCTTTCTCGAGGACATCATGCCGGCCGGTGCCAGCCGTCGTTACTGGGTCGAGCACCTCGGCCTCCAGGACGTGCCGGTCGGCCAGCAGGACATGGCGCTGCTGAGGTACGGCACCATCGCCCCGGTCGGCAACCTGCGTATCAAGGAAGCCGTGCCGGCGGCGCCTGCCGGTTCGCGATTGCCTCAACGGCGCTTCGCTCTGGCCGATGTCGTCGAGCGGCATGCGGACTTCCTCGAATATGCCCAGCAGATGGGGGCGGCCAGTGGCGGTGCCACCGGCGCCGGTGGCGAGGCCCCGAAGCTGCTGCTGCGCCTGGGGCAGGACGAGCAGGTCTGGATCGACACCTGGCAGGACGATCCCCGGCAGCCCGATCCGCATTACCTGGTGAAGTTTCCCCGGGCGCGCCGCAGCCAGGATGACTGTGACATCCTGCGCGCCGAGTATCACTACTATCAGGAACTCGCCTCTCTCGGCGTCGACACCATCGATACTGCCGCCATGCGCCTGATCGAGGGCGAGCGTTACCCGTCGCTGTGGTTGCCGCGCTTCGACGTCGAGATGCGTCCGGGGGGCCTGGTGCGCTGCGGACTGGAATCCATCTATGCCCTGGTCGGGGCCGCTCCGGGCACCCACCTGAACCATTTCACCGTGATCCGGCGGCTGGTCGAGCTGCTCGAAGCCCAGTATCGCGTGGTGGAACTCGACGAGGCCTTCGACAGGGAAGCCTTCGTCATCGAATGGGTCAAGCGCGACCTGCTGAATGTTGCCTTCGGCAACTCGGACAATCACGGACGCAACGCGGCCTTGCTGAAGCGACCCGAAGGGATCTGGCACTCTCCCGTCTTCGATTTCGCGCCCATGAAGGCCGACCCGGAGGGCGTGACGAGAACCACGCGCTGGGGCTCGCCCTTCGAGGAGGGCGGTGAGTTCGACTGGCATGCCATCAGTGAGGCACTGGCCGACCTGGCGTCCCCCGCGCGGATGCTGGATGAGCTCATGGCCACGGCGGCACGGCTCGTGGGCCTCGGGGATCGTCTGCGGGACCGGGGAGTGCCCGAGCGTATCCTGACCATGCCGGCCGTCGGGTTGCCAGCGCTGGATGAGCGGCTCGCGCGTTGGGGGCTGGCATGAAGCGTCGCGAACATACGCCGGACGAGCGCGAAGC
Source organism: Halomonas kalidii (assembly GCF_030010475.1). Classification (NCBI taxonomy): domain Bacteria; kingdom Pseudomonadati; phylum Pseudomonadota; class Gammaproteobacteria; order Oceanospirillales; family Halomonadaceae; genus Halomonas; species Halomonas kalidii. Next base: position 37,821 of record NZ_JASCQN010000002.1, read on the forward strand.
CAGGCTGGTGTCCCTGACACGGCAGCTGTTCGCCGGTGAGATCAGCGAAGGGCGGCTGCTTCGGACCCTGCGCCGCGAGGTGCTGGGACTCTCCCAGGAGGACTACGCGCGCCTCGTCGGCGTCAGTCGCCGCACCCTGTCGGACATGGAGGGTGACAAGGGGAACGTCTCGCTCGCCGTGATGAATCGCGTCTACCGGCCGCTCGGGTTGCGGGTCGGGCTGATCCCCCGTCAGTCGGCGCTGCTCGAACGGCTGCTCGGGGCGGACGACGGCGCCAGCGGATGAGCCGATCGGTCACGGCGGCTTTGGGGGCAGGGGAATCTGCCGCGGCCAGCCGTCGTCGACCAGGAAGAGGCGCTGCCGGCTGCCGGCCGTTCGTTCGAGAACGATCTGCACCGGCGGGCCGGTTTGCGCGAAATGCTGCGCCAGCTGCGCCTCGAGGTCACGAAGGGGCAACAGGGCCTCGGGGCGGGGCAGGGCGAGCCAGTGGGGCTTGCGCAGCCAGGCGCCGTGGCTGTCGCGCGGCAGGCCGTCGCGGAAGCGCCGCCAGTCGCCCCAGAACAGCCAGGTGCCGCGCAGGTGATCGACGGTGGCCTCCCGCGGTGGTGGCAGGTAGGCGTGCCAGGGATAGAAGAGCACCCCGGGCATGGCCAGCCGGCGATGGAGCGCCGGAGCCCGGCGGGTGCCGGACATGTCGGGCAGCATCAGCGCGCGGATGGCCTCCCTGGCCTCGACGGTCTCGGTCAGGCGCAGTTGATGCAGATGCAGGTGCTCGCGCTTGGTGGCCAGGCTGTCGGCCCCGCCGGGGCCGATCCAGCGGGCCTGGTCGGAGGGCGCGCCGGGTCCCTCCGGCAGGCCGAGATAGAACTTGATCGCCACCTCCAGGTGGACCGGGGTCGGGTCCCCGCGGTGACGGTAGAGCAGGTCGAGCTCGCCCAGCGTCACCTTGTCCCGGTGGATGCGCAGGTTGTGGGCCAGCAGCCGGGTACCCGGGGCGCTTTCCAGCAGGAACTGCCAGAGGCATTCGTGGTAGAGGCCCATGCGCCCCCTGAGGGATTCGCCGATACGGCGCATCAGGGCCTCGGGGTCCACCTCCAGGGCATCGAGCCAGCCGGCCAGGGCCGTGTCGTCGGCGAGCCCGAGCTCGTCCCGGGTCGGCCGGCCGGGCCACGGCATGTCGAGCAGGTCCGGTGCCAGCAGGACCCAGGCCAGGTCCCGTACCAATGGGTCGTGGCAGCGGTCGAGCGGGTCGAGGGGCGGCGGGGTCATGATCGGGGTTTCCACGTTGAGTCCGCTGTCTGACAGCCAAGCTATACAGGCCTTATACTCCGGATACATTCACCAGCATACGGGTGGTACGCATGAACCGCACCCTGAACGGACTCGCGGCGCTGGCCGCCGGCACCTTCCTGACGCTTGCCATGGCCCAGGCCGATGAACCGGTGGTGATCTCCTCGAAGATCGATACCGAGGGCTCGGTACTCGGTCAGCTGATCCTGCAGCGACTCGAGGCCGGCGGCATCGAGGTGCAGGACCGCCTGCAGCTGGGGGGCACCAGCATCGTGCGCGAGGCGCTGCTGGCCGGCGAGATCGACCTCTACCCGGAGTACACCGGGAACGGGGCCTTCTTCTTCGACATGACCGACAGCGACGTCTGGCACGATGCCGAGCGCGCCTACGCGACCGTGAGCGAGCGCGATGCCGACAACGGCCTGGTGTGGCTGTCGCCGGCCAATGCCAACAACACCTGGGCGATGAGCGTGCGCGGCGAGCTGGCCCGGGAGCACGCGCTCGCCACCCTCGAGGACCTGGCCGACTACCTGGCCGATGGCGGGGAGTTCAAGTTTGCGGCGAGCGCCGAGTTCGTCGAGTCCGCGCAGGCGCTGCCCGCCTTCCAGCAGGCCTACGGCTTCGAGCTCTCCGAGGCGCAGCTGCTGGTGCTCTCCGGCGGCAACACCGCCGCCACCATGCGTGCCGCCGCCCAGCAGACCAGCGGGGTCAACGCGGCCATGACCTACGGCACCGACGGTGGCCTCGGGGCCCTGGACCTGGTGGTGCTCGCGGACACCCTGGGCGTGCAGCCGGTCTATCAGCCCGCGCCGGTGGTGCGCGAGGAGGTGCTTGCGGCCTACCCGGAGATCGAGTCGCTGCTGGCGCCGGTCTTCGAGGCCCTCGATCTCGAGGCCCTGCAGCAGCTCAACGGTGAGGTGGCGGTCCATGGCCGCGATCCGCGCCAGGTGGCGGCGGACTTCCTCGACGACCTGGACGATTGAGCGACGACATGCGCAGGGACGCGCCGCGGCCCAACCGGGTGCTGCCGCTGTTGATGCTGGTTGCCCTGACCGCCTGGCTGGGGCTGGTGGCGGTCAGCGTGGCACCCAACCGCATCGTGCCGGGGACCGGTTTTCGCGCCCATGAGGTGATCGGCTGGGCGGGGACTCTCGGCGCCTGCTTGCCGCCGTTGGCGGTGGCGGTGCTGGCCTGGCATCCGTCACCGGCACGGCTGCGATACGCCCTGGTACTGATCGTGCTGCTGCTGATGGCGCTGCCGGCCTGGCTGGGGCTCGCCGTGACGCGGCTGGTCGATCCCGAGCTGCCCCAGGCGCGGCTGGGACTGGGGCCGGCCTTCTGGGTGCTGCTGTTCCTGCTGCTGCTCGCCCTGATCGAGCTGCGCTCCCGGCTGGTGCTGTCGCGGCTCGTCGGCTGGGCGCTGCTGGTGCCGGTGCTGCTGGCCTGGTGGCTCGCCCTGGTGTCCTGGCTGGAGCCCCTGGCCCTGCTGCAGGAGTATCGGGCGCGTAGCGACCAGTTCGCCACGGCGGTGTGGCACCACCTCGCCCTGGTCGGGGCGGCGGTGGGCGCGAGCCTGGTGATCGGGGTCGCGCTGGCGCTTCTCATGCGTCGGCATGCCGGCCTGCAGCGGGCCGGCTTCGGCGTGCTCAATTTCCTGCAGACCATCCCCAGTCTGGCGCTGTTCGGGCTGCTGCTGGCGCCGCTGGCTTGGCTGGGGGCCAACGTCGAGTGGCTGGCGGCCCTCGGTGTCCGCGGCATCGGCTGGGCGCCGGCGTTGCTCGCCCTGATCGGCTACAGCCTGCTGCCCATGGTGCGCAACACCTTCGTGGCGCTGGAGGGGGTGGACCCGGCGGTGATCGAGTCGGCCCGGGGCATGGGCATGAGCCGGCGCCAGGTGTTCCTGCAGGTGCGCCTGCCCCTGGCGCTGCCGGTGATCCTCGAGGGGCTGCGCATCACCACGGTGCAGGCCATCGGCCTCACCGCGGTGGCGGCGCTGATCGGGGCCGGTGGCCTGGGCGGCTTCATCTTCCAGGGGCTGGGCCAGGCGGCCATGGACCTGGTGCTGCTGGGGGCGCTGCCGATCCTCGTCATGGCGCTGGTGGCGGATGCGCTGCTGGGGGCCCTGACCGAACGACTGCACCCGGGAGGGGCGAGATGATCGAACTGTTCGACGTGACCAAGCGTTTCGGCAGCGAGACCGCCGTGGACGGCATCTCGCTGCGCGTCGAGCGGGGGGAACTCTGTGCCCTGGTGGGCACTTCCGGCTGCGGCAAGTCGACCACCCTGCGCATGATCAACCGCCTCATCGAACACAGCGCCGGCGAGATCCACCTCGATGGCCAGCCGGTGCGCAACTTCGACGAACAGACCCTGCGCCGGCGCATCGGCTATGTCATCCAGAGCACCGGCCTCTTTCCCCACTGGACGGTGGCCCGCAACATCGGCCTGGTGCCGCGGTTGCTGAAGTGGCCCCGGGCCAGGATCCAGGCGCGGGTCGAGGAGCTGATGTCACTGCTGGGGCTGCCGATGGCGAGCTTCGCCGACAAGTATCCTCATCAGCTCTCGGGTGGCCAGGCCCAGCGCGTCGGGGTCGCCCGCGCATTGGCCGCCGACCCCGATATCCTGCTGATGGACGAACCCTTCGGGGCGCTGGATCCCATCACCCGGGACACGCTGCAGGAGGAGCTGCGTGACCTCCAGTCGCGGCTGCACAAGACCATCGTCTTCGTCACCCACGACATGGACGAGGCGCTGCGGCTGGCCGATCGGCTGGTGGTGATGGACGCCGGGCGCATCGTCCAGCAGGGGGCGCCGCTCGACCTGCTGCGCGACCCCGCCGACGACTTCGTCGCCTCGCTGCTGGGCGGTGACGACCGCGGTTTCAAGGAGGCGGCGCTGACCCGGGTCGAGGAGCGGATGCTGCCGCTCTCGCCACGGTTGATCGCCCGGGCCCGGGTGCATCGCGAGGCCACCCTGCGCCAGGCGCTGGCGGTGATGTTCCGCGAGCACGTCGACCGGCTTACCGTGATCGACAACGAGGACATGCCGGTGGGGGAGTTGTCGCTGCGACGCCTGGTGGGGGCCCGTCTCCATGAATGAGGCGGCGATGACGCCGGGCCTCGCGGCGGGGCTGCGGCGCTGGTGGTTGCCCCTCGTGTGGCTCGGCCTGCTGTTGCTGGCGAGCCTGGGCATGGCCGAGCTGGAGGCCGTGTTCCGCTGGTTCGAGCCGGATTCGCGCGAGGTGATCTACCGGCGCGCCGGATTCCCGACGCTGCTCGGCCGCCACCTGCTGGTGGTGGGGGTGGCCTCGCTGCTGGCGATTGTGGCCGGCGTCGGGGCGGCGGTGCTGGTGACCCGTCCGTTCGGCCGGGATTTCCTGCCGCTGGTGGCCCAGTTCGCCTCCATGGGGCAGACCCTTCCGCCGGTGGCGGTGCTGGCGCTGGCGGTACCGGTGCTCGGTTTCGGTACGCTGCCGATCATCGTCGCCCTGCTGCTCTACGGCCTGCTGCCCATCGTGCGCAACAGCCTGGCCGGGCTCCAGGGCATCGATCCGGCAGTACACGAGGCGGCCCGCGGCATGGGCATGAGCCCGGGCCAGGTACTGCGGCAGGTGGAGTTGCCGCTGGCCGCACCGGTCATCCTGGCCGGGGTGCGCACCTCGGTGACCATCAACATCGCCACCGCCGCCCTCGGCGCCACCGTCGGGGCCAGCAACCTCGGTGACCCCATCATCTCCGGCATCGTCAACGGCAACACCGCCTATATCGTCCAGGGCGCGCTGCTGATCGGGCTGCTGGCACTCACCGTCGACAGCGCCTTCGAGCGGCTGCTGGGTTGGCGGTGAATTCGGTTCCGGTAGTGTTTTCACTCGTATTTCGTCTCGGGGCTAGCAAGATGGATGCGTTTGATGGCATTTTACGTTAACGTCAACTAGTAGGCGTTGGCGGTACGCTGGAGCAAACCTCTGGCGCCTGGCTACATTAGAGTTGACACTGCCCTCACAAGGGGCAGTCGAGCTCCTGCCACTACCCAAGGACCAGGACGATGACAACGACACAAGACATCCATTCGCCGGACTTCCTGGCCGGCGATGAGTTCACGATCCCCACCTTCCGCCTGTTGCAGCAGGACGGCACCCTGTTCGAGGGTGGCGAGTCGCCCGACCTCGAGCGCGACAAGGCGCGGCGCATCTACCGGGCGATGGTCTTCACCCGGGTGCTCGACGAGCGGATGATGGCCGCCCAGCGGCAGGGACGCCTGAGCTTCTATATGCAGTGCACCGGGGAAGAGGCCGCGGTGATCGGCGCCACGGCGGCGCTCGACGATGCCGACATGATCATGGCCCAGTACCGCGAGCAGGGGGCCCTGGCCTACCGCGGCTTCACCTTCGACGAGTTCATGAACCAGCTGTTCGGCAACGAGCTGGACTACGGCAAGGGGCGCCAGATGCCGATCCACTACGGGTCGCGCAAGCTCCACTACATGACCATCTCCTCCCCGCTGGCTACCCAGATTCCCCAGGCCACCGGCTATGCCTATGGCCAGAAGCTGGCCGGCGACGGCCACTGCACCACGGTGTTCTTCGGCGAGGGGGCGGCCTCGGAGGGCGACTTCCACGCCGCCCTCAACATGGCGGCGGTGCACAAGGTCCCGGTGATCTTCTTCTGCCGCAACAACGGCTACGCCATCTCCACCCCCGCCGTCGAGCAGTTCGCCGCCGACGGCGTGGCGCCCCGGGCCTTCGGCTATCGCATGCACGTGATCCGTGTCGACGGCAACGACATCCTGGCGGTCTACCAGGCCACCCGGGAAGCCCGTCGCATCGCCGTGGAAGATAACCAGCCGGTGCTGATCGAGGCCATGACCTACCGCCTGGCGGCCCACTCCTCGTCGGACGACCCCTCGGGCTACCGCTCGAAGAAGGAGGAGGAGGCCTGGCGCGAGAAGGATCCCATCCTGCGCATGCAGCACTGGCTGGTCGGCCAGGGTTGGTGGAGCGAGGACGAGGAGAAGGAACTGCAGGAACGGTTGCGCCGCGAGGTGCTGGAGACCATGAAGCGTGCCGAGAAGCGACCGCCGCCATCGCTCGACACCCTGGTCACCGACGTCTATGCGGACGTCACCCCGGCGCTGCAGCGTCAGCTCGACCATCTGAAGACCCATATCCGCAAGTACCCTGACGCCTATCCGAGGGGCGCGCGGTCACTCGATCCCGACGTGGTCGCCGGCGATGACGCCGCCGTGAAGGGAGGGGAATGAGATGCCGAAGATGAACATGCTGCAGGCCATCAACAACGCCCTGGACATCGCCATGGCCGAGGACGAGAAGGTGATCTGCTTCGGCGAGGACGTGGGTTTCTTCGGCGGGGTCTTCCGTGCCACCAGTCATCTGCAGGAGAAGTACGGCCGCGCGCGCTGCTTCAATACGCCGCTGGTCGAGCAGGGCATCATCGGCTTTGCCAACGGCCTCGCCGCCCAGGGCTCGGTGCCGGTGGCCGAGATCCAGTTCGCCGACTACATCTTTCCGGCCTTCGACCAGATCGTCAACGAGACGGCCAAGTTCCGCTACCGCTCCGGTGACCTGTTCAATGTCGGTGGCCTGACCATCCGTGCCCCCTATGGCGGCGGGATCTCCGGCGGCCACTATCACTCCCAGTCGCCGGAGGCCTACTTCGCCCACACACCCGGTCTCAAGATCGTGGTGCCGCGCAATCCCTACCAGGCCAAGGGGCTGCTGCTCTCGGCGATCCGCGATCCCGACCCGGTACTGTTCTTCGAGCCCAAGCGGCTCTACCGCGCCTCCACCGGCGAGGTACCCGAGGAGGACTACCAGTTGCCCATCGGCGAGGCCGAGGTGACCAAGGAGGGCGCCGATGTCACCGTGCTCGGCTGGGGCGCCCAGCTGGAAGTGATCGACCGCGCCGTCGAGCTCGCCGAGAAGGAGGGCATCTCCTGCGAGGTGATCGACCTGCGCTCCATCCTGCCCTGGGACGAGGGCACCGTGGTCGAGTCGGTGCTCAAGACCGGCCGCCTGGTGATCACCCACGAGGCGCCGTTGACTGGCGGCTTCGCGGGGGAGGTCGCCGCCACCATCCAGGAGCGCTGCTTCCTGTACCTGGAGTCGCCGATTGCCCGGGTGACCGGCCTCGATACCCCCTTCCCGCTGACCCTGGAGAAGGAGTACATGCCGGATCATCTGAAGATCTTCGAGGCGATCAAGGCCACCCTGGCCTACTGACGACCGATATCCGGACAGGCGAGAGCCAGGACAGGAGAGTGCGAGATGAGTGACTTCATGCTGCCCGATATCGGCGAAGGTATCGTGGAATGCGAAGTGGTCGAGTGGCGGGTCGCCGAGGGCGACGCCATCGAGGAGGACCAGCCTGTGGTCGAGGTGATGACCGACAAGGCGCTGGTGGAGATCACCGCCCCGGAGGCGGGGCGGATCACCCGGCTCTACGTAGCCAAGGGCGAGATCGCCAAGGTGCACGAGCCGTTGTTTGCCTACGAGAGCGAAGGCGAGGCGGAAGCCGCGGCACCCCGGGACGAGCGGCAGACCGCTGCCGTGGGCAAGCCGGCGCCTGCCGGGGCGGAACCGTCGTCTGCCGCGGTGGCCGCCGCCAGGGACTTCATCCTCCCCGATATCGGCGAGGGCATCGTCGAGTGCGAGGTGGTCGAGTGGCGGGTCGCCGAGGGCGACGCCATCGAGGAGGACCAGCCGCTGGTCGATGTGATGACCGACAAGGCCATGGTGGAGATCACCGCCCCCGAGGCGGGCACCATCAGCCGGCTGCATGTGCCCAAGGGCGAGATCGCCAAGGTGCATGCGCCGCTGTTCGCTTATGTGCCGGCGCAGGCAGAGGAGGCCGGGGAGGCCGATGCCAGGCCGGCAGCGACGACCGGGCGTCCGACGGAGCGTGTCGCGCCGACGGCGTCTGCCCCACCGGTCGCCACCGGCGGGCGCGGGCCCCATGGCCGCATTCCCGCCAGCCCCGCGGTGCGTCGCCTGCTGCGCGAGCACGGCCTGGCGCTGGAAACCGTACCGGGATCGGGCAAGGACGGTCGGGTGCTCAAGGAGGACGTATTGCGCGTGCTCGATGAGGGCGTCCCCGCGCCGGGCGGGCACGCGACGGCCGAGCCCGGCCAGCAGGTCACCGCGCCGGGCGGCCGCGAGGCGTCGGTTGCCGGCGAGGTCCGTGTCGAGCCGCTGCGCGGCGTCCGCGCGGTGATGGCGCGGCGCATGGTCGAGGCGGCCACGACCATTCCCCATTTCCAGTATGGCGAGGAGATCGACGTCACCGAGCTGCTGGCGCTGCGCGAGCGACTCAAGCCCGCGGCCGAAGCGGCAGACACGCGCCTGACGCTGATGCCCTTCTTCATGAAGGCCATGGCGCTGGCGGTGCGCGAGGAGCCCATCCTCAATGCGCGGCTGAACGACGACGCCAGCGAGATCCACTACCTGCCTGCAGTCAATATCGGCATGGCGGTGGACAGCCGCTCGGGGTTGATCGTACCCAACGTCAAGGACGTGGAGCGGCGCACCCTGCTCGAAGTGGCCCGCGAGATCCAGCGCCTGACCGGCGATGCCCGCGAAGGCAAGGTGGCCCAGGCCGACCTCAAGGGGGGGACCATCAGCATCTCCAACATCGGTGCCCTGGGCGGCACCTACGCCGCGCCGATCATCAATGCGCCCGAGGTGGCCATCGTCGCCATCGGCAAGAGCCAGTGGCTGCCACGCTTCGACGCCCACGGCGAGGTGACCCGGCGGGCGATCATGACGGTCACCTGGGCCGGCGACCATCGCATCATCGACGGCGGCACCATCGCGCGGTTCTGCAACGCCTGGAAGGGATACCTGGAAGCGCCGGAGACGATGCTGTTGCATCTGGGGTGAAGCGACATGTCCCATGCGCCACTGCAGCAGTTCTATATCCCGGAAGAGCAGTCGATCTACCTGCTCAGCCACGACGACGCCCGCAAGCTCAAGGAGTGGGTGGCGCTGTGTCAGGCCCAGCTCGAGCAGCTGGGCTACCGGGACATCGAGCTGATCGGCAAGGGCGCGTATGGCTTCGTCTTCGCCGGGGTGACGGCCCTGGGCGATGAGTACGTGTTCAAGTTCACCCGGGTCAACCTGCCCCAGCACCTGCAGGACCGCCTCGAGGAGGAGGCGTTCATGCTGGAGCAGGTCGTCCACCCTCGGGTGCCGAAGCTGATCGCCTACCAGCGTGTGCGCCACCAGTCGATCCTGGTGATGCAGCGCGCCCCGGGCCTCAATCTCGAGGAGGTCTCGCTGCGCGAAGGGCGCCTGTCGCCGCGTCTGGTGGTGCGTATCGCCGACCAGCTGGCGGATATCCTGCGCGGGCTCAGGCGTGAGTCGGGCCCGGCGGGCAAGCCGGTGGTGCATGGCGACATCAAGCCCTCGAACCTGGTGTTCGATGCCGCCACCGAGAGCATCGCCCTGATCGACTGGGGCTCCTCGGTGTTCGCCCAGCTCGACGCCAACCAGCAGTTCGTGGCGGCCAACGTCATGGAGCTGATGTCGGACAACCTGCAGCAGACCAACGCCCGCCTGGGCGACGTCTATTTCATCGGCGAGGAGCAGTTGAACGGCGCCCTGTCGTCGCCGCGCTTCGACGAGCAGGGGGCCGCCGGCACCCTCTATGCCCTGGCCTCGGCGCAGTCCTGTCGCTTCGGCCACCGGGCCATTCCCGCGACCTCCCTGGGGTTGCCCATGGAGTTCGCCCGCATGCTCGATGGCTTGCTCGATCCGGACCCGCGGGTGCGCATGAAGGCCGGCGATCACTTCATCCGCGAGATGCCCAGGCTCGCGCGGCTGGTGATGCTCGACCTGCCCGAGCCACCGCCGACCGCGCTGGTCCCGGTGTGGGGGCGACCGGCCAGCCGCGAGATCGACACCGTGGTCTACAGCTCGCGCAAGGAGTTCCTGCGCGAGGAGGGTGGGCGCGAGACGCTCAACGACGTCAACGACGTCCAGCTCGATCGCTACTACAAGAACTTCATGCAGGGCATGGGCGAGACCGAGAAGGCCTTTCTCGCCGCGGTGAGTCGGCTGGGTCGCTACCCGGTGGTGGGTGGGCTGGCGGTGCGCTGGGAGGTCGACGGCGTCTATATCGACACCTCGCTCAACCTCCACGACCCGTCGCTCAAACCGGCCTTCGTCGCCGCGGTGAACAACATGGTGCACCTGGCGCGGGCGATCTACCGCCAGGGCATCTTCAAGAGCTGCCTGTTCAACGCCCGCGACACCCTGCACCTGGACCGCGAGGGGCCGGAGCGTCCCTTCGCGATCGAACCGGGGATGCGCCTGGCCTACGAGGTCAGCGCGGTACCCGAGCTCGAGGATCGCAGCCGGCTGCACAGTTACTTCGAGGACGGCCCCGATCCCGAGGAGTTTCTGGTGCTGCCCGAGGCGATCATCACCTCGCTGGAGGCGCTCAACGACATCCATCACACCGGCATGATCATCTTCGAGGCGCTACCCGAGCACCTCAAGATCCACAGCTATTACCGGCTGCTCGATCCCTCCCGGGAGGCGGAGTTCCGGCGCCGCCTCGAGGACATCCTCGCCGCGGTGGGCCTGATCGAGGGGCTCGGCGTGTCGGGCTTCATGAAGATGCCCTACAAGGACACCCGCTTCTTCCCCCATGTGGAGCATCAGCCGGAGCGCTTCTATCCCCGCGACCCCCGCGCGGTGCTGGCCGAGGCGGCGGCGGGCCCGGGCCGGGAGCCCTGAGTCACAGCGACGCAGCGGACCGAGCGGCCTGATCGTAGAGCCCGGACAGGGCGCGCAGCATCCCGGCCAGGCGGCTCATCTCCTCGCGCTCGATGCCCATGGAGGAGAGCGAGTCGATCAGGCAGGCCTCACGGATCTCGGCATAGCGGCCGCACGCCTCGCGGCCCTGGGCGGTGGTGCGGAAGAAGGTCTCCTTGCCCTGCTTCTCGCCGGTCACCAGGCCCAGGCGGCCGAGCTTCTTCAGCGCATAGGTGACCGTATGGGTGTCCTCCACGTTGAGCACCAGGCAGATGTCGGCCTGGCGCTTGGCGCGCTCGCGATGATTGACGCTGTGTAACACCAGCACGTCCAGCGAGCCGAGCTCGGGATAGCCGGTGGCGGTCATGCAGCGCACCATCCAGCGGTTGAAGGCGTGGCCGGCGATGATCAGGCCGAACTCGAACTCCGAGAGCTCCTGGGCACTGCGCGACAGGTGCTCCGAGGAGACGATGGGCCCGCGTGGCGTGTACTGGTTGGTCATCTGGGACTCCTTGCGCATCACCGGTTGCCCATGGCCTCCGGTAGCCAGGTGACGATGCCGGGGAAGAGGCTGATCAGCACCACGCCGAGCATCATCAGGAAGAAGAACGGCATGGCCGCCCAGGCGATGCTGAGGATGTTGCGCCCGGTCATGCCCTGCAGCACGAAGAGGTTGAAGCCCACCGGCGGGGTGATCTGCGACATCTCGACCACGATCACCAGGTAGATGCCGAACCAGATCAGGTCGATGCCGGCGGCTTCCACCATGGGCAGCATGATCGAGGTGGTCAGCACCACCACCGAGATACCGTCGAGGAAGCAGCCCAGCAGCACGAAGAACAGCGTGAGCGCCGCGAGCAGCATCCACGGCGAGAGCCCCAGGGTGGCGATCCAGGCCGCGAGTTCCCGTGGCAGGCCGGTGAAGCCCATGGCGGCGGTGAGGAAGCTCGCCCCGGCGAGGATGAAGGCGATCATGCAGGAGGTCCGCACCGCGCCGAGCAGGGCATCGCGGAATACCAGGCGGCCCATGGTGCCCTGGACCTTGGCCAGCAGCAGCGAGAGCACCACGCCCACGGCGGCAGCCTCGGTGGGCGAGGCCAGGCCGGTATAGATCGAGCCGATCACCCCGATGATCAGGCCCAGCATGGGAATCAGCCGGCGCGCCCGGCGCAACTTCTCGCTCAGCGGCAGGCCGGCTTCGGCGGGTGGCACGCGGTCGGGAAAGCGCCAGGCCCAGAGCATCAGGTAGGCGGCGAACAGCGAGATCAGCAGCAGGCCGGGCAAGATGCCGGCCACGAACAGGCGGGCGATGGACTGGTCGGTGGCCACCCCGAAGACGATCAGGATGATCGAGGGCGGGATCAGCAGCCCCAGCGTGGCCGAGCCGGCCAGGGTGCCGATGACCAGGCGTTCGTCATAGCCGCGGCGGGTGAGCTCGGGGATGGTCATCCTGCCCATGGTGGCGCAGGTCGCCGCCGAGGAGCCGGAAACCGCGGCGAACAGCCCGCAGCCCACCACATTGGTGTGCAACAGTCGCCCGGGGATGCGCTGCATCCAGGGCGACAGGCCGGTGAACATGTCGTCGGCGAGTTTCGAGCGGAAGAGGATCTCGCCCATCCAGATGAACATCGGCAGGGCGGTGAGCTCCCAGCTGTAGCTGGAGCCCCAGATGTTCGTGGCCATGACGTCGCCGGTGGGGATCGAGGTGAACTGGGAGAGGCCCAGCCAGCCGAGCCCGAGCAGCGAGAAGGCCACCCAGACACCGCTGCCGAGCAGCAGCAGCAGGACCGCGAAGAGGATCGTCATCATCAGGAGCATGGTCGGTCTCCGGGGCTCACTCGTGGCCGCTGTCGTCGATGGTGAAGGCGGATGGCCGGGTCACGGCGGCATGCAGCGTGGCGAGCCAGGTCTCGAGCAGCGCCAGGCAGAACAGCACCACGCCGGCGAGCATCGCCGTCTGGGGAATCCACAGCGGAATGCTCAGCAGGCCATAGGAGGTCTCGTTGAAGGCGATGCTGTCCTCGAGCAGCCAGTAGAGGTTCCAGGCGAGGTAGAGGCAGAGTGCCAGCGCCACGGTCAGGCAGAACGCCTCGAAGAAGACCCGGGCGGCGGGCGGGAGCCGGCCGATCAGCAGGGTCACGCGGATATGGCCGCCGTGGACGAAGGTGTAGGCCAGCCCGAGGAAGGTGGCGCCGACCAGCAGGAAACCTGAGATCTCCGAGAGGCCGGGAATCGCCAGGCCGATGCGATCGCCGCCCACCTGGGTGGCGAGGCGATCGATGATTCGCCCCAGGATCTGGGCGGTAATCAGCGCGCAGATCAGGCAGAGGCAGGCGGCGGCCAGGTAGCCGCCCAGGTCGTAGAGCGGACGGAGGCGATAACGCATGACGGATTACCCTGTGCGAGGGGCTGTAGAACACCCCGGTGGCGGGCACCGGGGCGGTCGGGACGGGTCAGGGACGCGCGGCCTCGTAGGCCTCGAGGATCGCGGCTCCCTGGTCACCGGCGCTCTCGGCCCACTCCTCGGTCATGGTCGCGCCGATCTCGGCGAGCGCCTCGGCGAGTTCGGGGGTCGGCTCGCTGACCTCGATGCCGTTCTCCTCCAGTACCGCGATGGCGTCGTCGGTCTCCTGGCGGCTCATTTCCCAGCCGCGCTCCTCGGCGGCCGCGGCGGCCTCGAGCACCGTCTCCCGGGTGGCCTCGTCGAGGCGGGAGAAGGCCTGCTCGCTGACGATCACCATGTTCTTGGGAATCCACAGCTGGGCATGGTTGAAGTGGCTCAGGTAGTCCCAGGCCTTGGTGTCGGCGCCGGTGGCCGGGGAGGTGACCATGGCATCGACGCGGCCGGTGCTGAAGGCGGTGGGAATGTCGGGGACCTCGACCTGGGTGGGTACGGCACCGACCAGCTGGGCCAACCGCTCGCTGGCGGTGTTGTAGGCGCGCATGTTGAGGTTGCGTAGGTCATCCGGCCCTGCCACGGCCTGCTGGGTGTAGATCCCCTGGGGCGGCCAGGGTACCGCGAAGAGGATGCGCAGCCCCTGCTGGGCGAGTTCCTCGGCGATGATCTCGCGGGAGGCCTCCCACAGCGCCCAGGCCTCCTCGTAGTTGGCGGCCAGGTAGGGCACCGAGTCGACCTCGTAGATCGGGTTCTCGTTGGCCAGCCTCGACATGATCAGCTCGCCGATGGGCACGATGCCGCGGCGCACCGAGTTCTTGATCTCGGCGTGCCCGATCAGCGAACCGTTGGCGTGCACGGTGATATCGAGCTCGCCGTCGGTACGTTCTCGCACGTCGTCGGCGAACTCGCGGATGTTCACGGTATGAAAGGTGCGGTCGCCGTAGGGCGTGGGCATGTCCCATTCGGTGGCGGCCTGGGCCGAGACGCTCAGGGTGGTCAGGCCGAGGCCCAGGGCGGCGGCCGAGGTCAGGCCGGCCAGCAGCGGTGTCCTGGCAGTCATGATGGAGTCTCCTTCAAGAGGTCTTGTTGTCGGCTGATGAGAGGCAATGCCCTCGCGGCACCGCCAGCTCGGGTCCATCCTGAGCATAGTGGCCTTTTCGTTCGGGCACGCATGCAGGGTGAACGTTACATCAACGTTTTCCATCCTAAATGTTTATGATGTATTGTCAAATTATCGACAAATCGTTTTTACAGATTCGGCCGACGCATGAATCATCGGGAGATCGCCATGCCACGACTGCTGCTCAACGCCGACATGGGAGAGAGCTTCGGCTCCTGGGTGATGGGACTCGACCACGAGGTGATGCCTCACGTGGATCTCGCCAACGTCGCCTGCGGCTTCCACGCCTCCGATCCGGACGTGATGCGCCGTACGGTTCGCCTGGCCAGGGAGCACGACGTCACCGTGGGGGCGCACCCGGCCTACCCGGACCTGGTCGGCTTCGGACGCCGCTCCCTGGCCTGCTCCGCCGACGAGATCGAGAACCTGGTGCTCTACCAGCTCGGGGCGCTGGCCGGCATCGCCCGGGCCGAGGGGCTCGAGGTGGGCTACGTCAAGCCCCACGGGGCGCTCTACAACGACATGGCCCGTGACCCCGGGATCCTCACGGCGGTGATGAGGGCGATACTTGCCTATGACGCCCGGCTGCCGCTGATGGCGATGGCCACCCGCGACACCACGGCGATGCGCGAGCTGGCCGAGCAGCATGGCGTGACGCTGTGGTTCGAGGCCTTCGCCGACCGTGCCTACGACGGCGAGGGGCGGCTGGTGTCGCGCCGCTTGCCGGCGGCGGTGCACCACGACCCGGCGGTGATCGTCGACCAGGCCCGGCGCATCGCTGCCGGGTCGCCGATCACGACCAGCGACGGCAGCGAGCTGGTGCTGGTGGCGGATACCCTCTGCGTGCATGGCGACAATCCCGAGTCGATCGCCGCGGTGAAGGCGATCCGCGAAGCCCTGGACCGGCTCGAGCAGGCGTCATGACCGGACGGGTCACCGCGGGGTTGCCTCGCCTCGAGGCCGCCGGCCTGGATGCCTGGATGGTGCGGCTGTTCGCGACCATCGACGAGGCCAACCTGCCCTGGCTCACCGCCCTGAGCCGGGACTGCGAGGCGGCCTTCGGCGAGGCGCTGGTCGATCTGGTGCCGTCTTACACCACGCTGCTGGTGGTCTTCGATCCGCTCCGGCTCGACCCCGAGCTGGCCCGCCGTCGCCTCGAGGCGGTGCTCGCCGGGCTCACCCCGGATGCCGACACCATGGACGGCGAGATCCGCGAACTCCCCACCTGGTACGACTCGAGCGTCGGACCGGAGCTTGGCCGGCTGGCCGAGCGCGCCGGCATGTCGGTAGCGGAGGTGATCGGCTGCCATAGCGAGCCGCTCTACCGGGTCTTCGCCCTGGGCTTCGCCCCCGGCTTCGCCTTCATGGGGCTGCTCGACGAGCGGCTCGAGTGTCCGCGGCTCGACACGCCGCGCCAGCGGGTGCCGCTGGGCAGCGTGGCGGTGGCGGGGCGGCAGACCGCGGCCTACCCGGCGGTCACGCCCGGCGGCTGGAACCTGATCGGCCGTACCTCGGCCCGGCTCTTCGACCGCGAGCGCGAGGGCTTCAGCCTGTTGCGCCTGGGGGACCGGGTGCGTTTCGTGCCCGTCGACCGGGCGACCTTCGAGGGCCAGGGGGGCGATACGACGCCGATGGGCGAGGAGGCCGGGCGATGAGTCAGCGAGCCGTTCCCGGCTTCCGCGTCAGGCGTAGTGGCCCCCTGGCGCTGCTGCAGGATGCCGGCCGCTTCGGCGTGCGTCACCTGGGGGTGACCCAGGGCGGGCCGGCCGACCTGCACGGCTGGGCCTGGGCCAACCGCCTGGCCGGCAACCCCTGGGGCACCACGGCGCTGGAGATCACCTTCGGGGGGATCGAGCTGGTCGCCGAGCGCGAGCTGACACTGGCGGTCGCCGGGGCAGACCTCGGGGCGACCCTCGACGGCGAAACGCTACCGGGCTGGCAGTCGGTGGCGATCCGTGAGGGGCAGGTCCTGACCTTCACGCAGCCGGTCAATGGCCTGCGCGCCTATCTGGCGGTGGCCGGTGGCTTCTCGGCCGAGCCGGTGCTGGGTAGTGTGGCCGGCGTGGTGCGCGAGGGCCTGGGGGGACATGATGGCCTGGGACACACGCTGGCCGAGGGCGACCTGCTGCGGGTCGGGGAGGGCGGCGGTCGAGGGGGTGACGTGCGGTCGGCACCGACGACCGAGCGCCCCGACTATCGGCAAGCCGCACGGCTGGCGCTGCTGCCCGGCGCGCAGATCGGCGACTTCACCGGCCGCAGCCTGTTCGATGCCTTCAATGCCGTCTGGCGAGTGGATGATCGCGCCGATCGCATGGGGGTACGCCTGACCGGTCCGCGTCTCCAGTGCCGCATCGAGTCGCTGATCTCCGAGGGCATCGGCCTGGGGGCGGTCCAGGTGCCGCCCGACGGCCAGCCCATCGTGCTGCTCAACGATCGCCAGACCATCGGCGGCTACCCGCGGCTGGGGGCGTTGACGCCACTGGCCGCCAGCCGCCTGGCCCAGTGCCTGCCGGGCCAGGAGGTTCGCCTGGCGCCGGTGGCCCGCGAACGCGCGCTGGCCGACTACCGGCGCTTTCGCGCCGTCTTCGCGTGAGTCGTGTGATGCGCGGGCTCAGGCACCGAGGCCGCTCTCGCGCAACAGCTGATCGATGGAGCGCTCGGGACGGGCAGTGCCGACGCTCTCCAGCAGCAGCTGCGTCTCGAGAGACGCCACGCCGTCGCTGACACAGCGCTCGATCAGTTCGGCCTTGCTCAGCCCGGTCTGCTGGCTGAGGCGTTCGAGGCGGGCCTCGAGATCACGGGAAAATCGCAGCAGGTGAGGCATGGGTCGTTCCTCCGGGGGCTGGCCTTCGGCAGGCGCCGCGTCTCGATGGCGCACCGGGTGTCGTTCTGAGTTTAACACCGCCGATTGCCTCGGCGTTGCCTGTGGAGCAGTTTCATACCCGGCGATGACGTGGGTATGACAATCGAGGTCGTTCGCGGACGAGTGGCGTCAACCGGCGGCTCAGGCCAGGCCTCGGCTGAGCATCACTTCGGTGATGATGGGGACGGGGGTCATCAGGTGCTCGCGCATCATCACGGTGGCGCGATCGGCGTCGCGGGCCAGGATGACATCCACCAGTGCTGCGTGTTCCTGGCGCTTGCGCTCCAGGGCCTCGTCGGAGAAGACCGTCTCGCGCAGCCAGAGATGCCGATAGCGCTCCACCTGGTTGAACAGGGTCTCGCGTACCTGCAGCAGATGGGGGGAATTGCAGCCGCCGACGATGGCGGTGTGAAAGTCCTTGTGGCGGGCATCCCAGATGTCCAGCAACTCGTCGGGACCGTTCACCTCCATCACCTTGGCCAGCGTATGGGCACGGCCAAGGATGGCGGCTTCCCAGGCGTCGTCGCCGCGTTCGATGGCCAGGCGCAGCATCATCGCCTCGAGCTGGGCGCGGGCGTCGTAGAGATCGGCGAGCTCGGCCAGCGACATCGGCGCCACCCGGTAGCCGCGCTGACTGATGGCGACCACCAGTCGCTCGGCCACCAGTTGCGAGAGGGCCTCCCGCAGGGGGCCGATGCCCAGGTCGTAGCGCTCCTTGAGTCGGCTCATCAGCAGCTTCTCGCCGGGCTGGAAGACGCCGCGGATGATGTCGCGCTTGAGCCAGTGATAGGCGCTGATGCCCAGGTTCTGTCGAGGGGTGATCTCCATGATGTCGCCATTCCTTGATTCGCTTGCCATGATACCCGATTGTCGGTACTAGCGATAATCGTGGCCACTTCCGCCAGATAATGGAAACTCGGCCGAATGATGGATATTCTGCTGGGGTGCCCTGACCGCGATCCGAACCTCGAGGTGTGCCGTGTTGGACTTCATCATCATCGGTGGCGGCATCCTCGGCATGTCCACCGCCATGCAGCTCGCCGAGGCCTACCCCGACCGTCGCCTGCTGCTGCTGGAAAAGGAGGAGGGGCCGGCGCGCCACCAGTCCGGCCACAACAGTGGCGTGATCCATGCCGGGGTCTACTATACGCCGGGCAGCCTCAAGGCTCGCTTTTGCCTCGAGGGCAATCGCGCCACCCGGGAGTTCTGCCAGGCCCATGGCATCGAGCACGACATCTGCGGCAAGTTGCTGGTGGCCACCAACGCCCTCGAGATGCAACGCATGGAGGCGCTCTGGGAGCGTACCGCCGCCAATGGCCTCGAGCGCGAGTGGCTCGACGCCGAGGCGCTTCGCGAGCGGGAGCCCAATATCAGCGGGCTGGGCGCCCTGCTGGTGCCGTCGAGCGGTATCGTCGACTACGCCCGGGTCACCGAGGCGATGGCGGATGAGTTCGAGCGCCGCGGCGGGCAGTTGCGCTACGGGCATCGGGTCACCGGCCTTGACGAACGCCACGGCGAAGTGGTGGTGCACACCTCCCAGGGGGAGTTCGGCGCCCGCTATCTGGTCACCTGCGCCGGGCTGATGGCCGACCGGGTGGTCCGCATGCTGGGCCGCAACCCCGGCTTCACCATCTGTCCCTTCCGCGGCGAGTACTACCGACTGCCCGCCAGCCGCGATCGCATCGTCAGCCACCTGATCTACCCGATTCCCGACCCGGCCATGCCGTTCCTCGGCGTGCACCTGACCCGCATGATCGACGGCGGCGTGACCGTCGGTCCCAATGCCGTGCTCGCGCTCAAGCGCGAGGGCTATCACAAGAACGATGTCTCGCTGACCGACATGGCACGGATGTTCAGCAACCCGGGCATTCTCAGGGCCCTCGGCGGGAGCCTGAGGCCGGGCCTCTCGGAACTGAAGAATTCGCTGTTCAAGCGGGGGTATCTGGAGCAGGTGCGCAAGTACTGCCCCAGCCTGACCCTTGAGGACCTCGGACCCTGGCCGGCCGGGGTGCGCGCCCAGGCGGTATCCCGCGGCGGCAAGCTCATCGACGACTTCCTGTTCGTCAACACCCGGCGTACCGTCAATGTCTGCAACGCGCCGTCGCCGGCGGCCACCTCGGCGATTCCCATCGGCGCGCATATCGTCGACAAGGTGAAGGAGCAGGTCCGGCTGTGAAGCGCCGCCGGGCCGTGGGGTGCCGGGTCAGCGCGGCATCCGGGCGGGCTCGAACTCCCGCCGGATTCGCTCGGCGACCTCGATCAGCCGCGGGCCGAGGTTCTCGACCAGGACCTCGTGCGTCAGCCTCAGTCGTGATCCCCCGCAGTTGATGGCCATGACCTCCGCCCCGCCTTCGAGTACCAGTGGCAGGGCCACGGCGCTGACCTCCTTCTGCCAGTCCCCCTCGGAGAGGCAGAAACCGTGGTGCTCGTACTCCGCCAGGCTCTTGTCGATGCCGGCCTCGATGCGTGGCCAGTCGTCGCGATGGGTCTCCCGCAACTCACCCAATACCTGCTGGCGACGCTCGGCGGAGATGCCGCAGAGCCAGGCGCGGCCGATGGCCGAGGTCGCCATGGGCAGTCGCGAGCCGACCTCGAGGCGCATGATCAGTGGACCGCTGCCGTGGCAGGTCTCCAGATACATCATCGAGGTCCGATCGGCGGTGCCCAGGCTGACGTTGCAGTCGGTGGCGTCGGCGAGCCGCTGCAGGTGCGGGCGGGCGATATCGCGAATGCCCATGTTGGCCAGGTAGCGATAGCCCAGGGCGAGCACCCCGGCCCCCAGGCGGTATTTCTCGAGATGCGGGTTGTGCTGCAGATAGCCCAGCAGCGTCAGGGTGTAGGTCAGCCGCGAGACCGTCGGCCGGGGAATGCCGGTACGCCGGGAGAGCTCGGCATTGCCGAGATATTCCTCGCCGGCGCCGAAGGCACGCAGCAGCTCCAGACCACGGCCCAGGGCCGTGACGAAGTTGCGATCCTTGCCGGGGCTGTCGGCGTCGTCATCGGAGACAGTTGGTTGCTTCATGCTGGGGTTCCTGAGCCGGATCACGAATTGCGGAATCTAGTATCGCATATCAGACGGTGTTTGCCTGCAGGTCGCCCTGACGCTGTCGATCAGCAGGTCGCGGTTGGCGTCGACGGCGTCGGTGAGCCAGATGCAGTGCGACTGATGCCTGACGCTCGTGTTGGCCAGGGGCAGGAAGACCACGTTCGAGAACATCGACCCAGCCAGCGCCCGGGGCACCAGGGCGACGCCCATGCCGTGGGCGATCAGGGCCACGATGGTCAGCCAGTGGGACACCTCGTGCTTGATGGAGGGTTCCTGGTCGGCGACATGAAACAGGCTGACGATGCGATCGTAGTAGTGGGGCGCCAGGCGGCGATTGAACATGACCAGCGGTTCGCCGGCCAGGTCGCGGATCTCCAGCGTCGCCCGCGAGGCCAGCGGATGGTTCTGGGGCAGGCAACACAGGAACTCCTCGTCGGCGATGGTCAAGGAGGACAGGCTCGGGGGGAGTGGCATCGAGTGGATGAAGCCGATATCCAGCCGGCCGGCTTCGATGGCCTCGACCTGGTCGGCGGAGTTGCGCTCCATCAACTGGATCTCGATGCCCGGATGCGACGCCTGCAGGGCCTTGAGGGCCGCCGGCAACCGGCGGAAGAGCATCGCCGGCGTGAAGCCGACCCGCACGAGGCCCGAGGCGCTGGTGGCGATGCGGCTGACCAGGGCTCGCGACTCCTCCAGGTGCTCCAGCAGGCGCCGCGCCTGGCGCTGGAAGGCGACGCCCGCCGTGGTCAGGGCGACATGCTTGCTGCTGCGCTCCAGCAGCTGGACGCCGAGCTCCTCTTCCAGCTGGCGCAGGCTGGCGCTGAGGGGCGGTTGGGAGATATGCAGTCGCCTGGCGGCGCGGCCGAAGTGCAGCTCGTCGGCCAGCACCAGGAAATAGCGCAACTGACGAAAGGTCAGAGCCATGGCATCTCCTTCCCATGATCGACGATGGTGAATGACCCTTGATGATAGCAAAAATACTATCAAAAGAGAGGAAAGCGGTATTGGTGTGGCGCCATTTGGCCTCCTAGCATGCGATAAAACAAATCGTGAGAGGAGAGAGCCGGTGCCTGACGCCATCCATCGCAATATCCCCGACAGCCGCGGCGGCAATGTCTACGACGGCGACCCCGAGTTTGCGCGACTGCTGGGCATCTATGCAGAGCCCACCCTGAGGTCGCACATCGAGCCGCAGTTCCGCGAACTCGGTGGCCTGGTCGGGGACGAGCTCGAGACCCTGGCCCTGGAGGCCGACAGGCACCCACCGGTTCTTCGGCTGCGCAGCCGCAACGGTGCCGATCTCCAGCGCATCGACAAGCACCCGTCCTACCGCCGGCTGGAACACTACGCCTATTCCCGCTTCGGTCTCGCGGCGATGTCCCACCGCGGTGGGGTGCTGGACTGGCCGGAGCCGCTGCCGCCCATCGTCAAGTACGGCCTGACCTACCTCTTCGTCCAGGCGGAGTTCGGACTCTGCTGTCCGCTGAGCATGACCGATGCCCTGACCCGCACCCTGCGCAAGTTCGGCTCGCCGGCGTTGATCGAACGCTACCTCGGCCGGCTCACTTCCCAGGACGTCACGCAGCAGTTTCAGGGGGCCATGTTCATGACCGAGCAGGATGCCGGCTCCGACGTGGGGGCGATCACCACCGAGGCCCGTCACGAGGGGGGCGTCTGGCGGCTGTATGGCGACAAGTGGTTCTGCTCCAATCCGGATGCGGCCCTGGCCATGGTGCTGGCGCGCCCGGCCGGCGGCGAGGCGGGCACCCGCGGCCTGACCCTCTTCCTGCTGCCGCGGCATCTGGAGGACGGCAGCCTGAACCGCTACCGCATCCTGCGCCTCAAGGACAAACTGGGCACCCGCTCGATGGCCAGCGGCGAGATCGTGCTGGAAGGGGCCGAGGCCCATGTGGTGGGCGAGCCGGGCAACGGTTTCAAGCAGATGACCGACATGATCAACATGTCGCGGTTGTCGAACGGGGTGCGCTCCGCCGGCCTGATGCGGCGTGCCGTGAACGAGGCGCTGTTCATCTCGCGCCATCGAGTCGCCTTCGGCCGCCAGTTGATCGATCTGCCGCTGATGCAGCGCCAACTGAGCAAGATGATGGTCAGTGCCGAGCAGGGGCGAAGCATGGTCTTTCATACTGCCGACTGCCTGCGCCGTGCCGATGGCGGCGACCCCGAGGCCGCCAAGCTGCTGCGCATCCTGACGCCCCTGATCAAGTTCCGCACCACCCGTGATGCCCGCCAGGTGGCCGGCGACGGCATGGAGGTGCGCGGCGGTTGCGGCTATATCGAGGAGTGGTCGGACGCCCGGGTGCTGCGGGATGCCCATCTGGGGTCGATCTGGGAAGGCACCAGCAACATCGTCGCCCTGGACGTCTTCCGTGCCATTCGTCGCGAGCGGACCCTGCCGGTGTTGCGGGACTACCTGCAGCGGTTGCTGGACGATGCCGCCCTTACCGAGCGGGAGTGTGCCATCTTCACGACCCTGCTGGCGAAGGGCGTGGCCGCCGCCGAGCGGGTGGCCGACTCGCCGGACAACGAGGCCGAGGGGCGGCGCATCGCCAGCAGCCTCTATCACCTGGTGTCGGCGGTCTTCCTGGCCTGGGAGGCGGCAAGGCTGGGCGACGACTGCCGGCGCCTGGCCCTGGCCAAGCTGGTGCTCCAGCACAGGCTGCTGCCCCGGGATCCTCTCGAGCCTGCCGCGGTGGACGCCGAGGCCGTGGCCGACCTGCTGGCGGAGACCCCGATGGATCGCCGGGGACTGGCCCGGCTGGTCGATGACCAGGCCCTGGCTCGTCGGGCCGGTCTCGTCGAGGGGGGGCTGGCATGAGCTGCTCCGACGCCGCGCTGAGCGGCATCCGGGTGATCGACCTCAGCCGTGTGCTGGGTGGCCCCTACTGCACCCAGCTGCTCGGCGACCATGGCGCCGACGTCATCAAGATCGAGCCCCCTTCGGGTGACGAGACCCGGGGCTGGGGGCCTCCCTTCGCCGCAGACGCCGCCTCCTACTTCCATGGCCTCAACCGCAGCAAGCGAGGCATGGCGCTGGACCTTCGCCAGGCCGCGGGCAGGGAACTGCTGTTGCAACTGCTGGAAGGAACCGATGTGCTGGTGGAGAACTTCAAGCCGGGCACCCTGGAGAAGTGGGGCCTGGGCTACGAGGTCCTCGAGGCGCGCTTCCCGGGGCTGATCCACTGCCGGATCAGTGGCTTCGGCGCCGACGGGCCCCTGGGTGGGCTGCCCGGCTATGACGCCGTGATCCAGGCCATGGCCGGGCTGATGAGCGTCAATGGCGAGGCCGGGGGGGACCCCCTGCGGATCGGCCTGCCGGTGGTGGATATCGTCACCGGGCTCAATGCGGTGATCGGCATCAGTCTGGCGCTGCATGAACGCCAGCGCAGCGGCCGGGGGCAGTTCGTCGAGGCGGCGCTGTTCGACTCGGGACTCTCGCTGATGCACCCGCACTTTCCCAATGTCTTCCATGGCGGGCCGGCGCCCAGGCGTACCGGCAACGCCCATCCCAATATCGCGCCCTACGAGGTGTATCGCACCGCCACCCAGCCGCTGTTCCTGGCGGTGGGCAACAACGGCCAGTTCGCCAGGCTGTGCGAGACGATCGGGTGTCCGGAACTGACGGCTGATCCGCGCTTCATCGATAACGGGACGCGGCTGGCCAATCGCGAGGCGCTGCGCGATGCCCTCGAGTCGGCCATGGCGACGGAGGAGGGCGAGGCCCTGGCGGAGCGCCTCATTCGCGTCGGGGTGCCCTGCGGCCCGGTGCTCGAGACCCGGGAGGTCCTGGCCCATCCGCATACCGCCCACCGCGAGATGATCGTCGAGATCGGCGCCTACCGGGGCACCGGCTCGCCGGTCAAGCTGGGCCGCACGCCCTCCCGGTATCGTCGCCCGCCACCGCGCTTCGGTGAACACACCGAGGAGATCCTCGCCGCCCTCGGCCTCTCGCCGACACGCGTCGCCGACCTGAGGGGGCAGGGAGTCATACCCGCATCCCGCGCCTGACGGCGCGATACCCGAGCCTCGATGGCCAATCCTTCAATAACAAGCAGAGAGAGCATGCCATGCAACGCAAGACACTCACCGCCGGCCTGATCGCCGCTGCCCTGATCACCGTGGGCGGTACCGCTCACGCCGACGGGCTGCCCGATACCATGACCTGGACGGCCTACGACGTCGGCTCCCAGGGCCACTCCGAGGCCTCGGCCATCGCCGACGCCTTCGGCCGCGCCCATGACAGCCGCATCCGCATCCAGCCGGCCGGTTCGGCGATCGGCCGCTTGCAGCCCCTGCTCAGCGGTCGCGCCGACTATGCCTACCTGGCCACCGAGTCCTTCTTCGCCACGGAAGGCCTCCATGACTTCGCCGAACGGCGCTGGGGCCCCCAGGACCTGCGCGCCGTGGCCGGTCGCCCCTCCACCTTCGGCGTGCCCACCGCCGCCGACGCCGGCATTCGCACCCTGGAAGACCTGCGTGGCAAGCGGGTCGCCTATGTCGCCGGCAATCCTTCGGTCAACGTCAAGTGCGATGCGATCCTCGCCTTCGGTGGGTTGACTCGCGATGACGTGGAGGCAGTGATGTTTCCGGCCCATGCGGCGGCCATGAGTTCACTGGCAGAGAATCGCGCCGACGCGACCTGCACCACCACCACCGCCAGCCAGCTCTACGAGCTGGCGGAGTCCGCCCGCGGCATCCATTGGGTCGATATCCCGGCGGACGACGAGGAGGGCTGGCGGCGCATGAACCGGGTCGCCCCGGTGTTCCAGCCCTTCAGGGAGACGATTGGGGCGGGGCTCTCCGAGGCGTCACCGGCCAACATGCTGGCCTATCGCTATCCGATCATCGTCTCCCTGGCCGACAGGAGCGACGATGAGGTGTATGAGTTCGTCAAGGCGCTGGACGAGACCTACGACCTCTACAAGGACGCCACCTCGGCGATCCATCGCTGGGCCATCGACGATGCCGGAGTGCCGCCGATCGATATTCCCTTCCACGCCGGGGCAATCCGCTACCTGGAAGAGCAGGGCATCTGGAACGAGGAGATGCAGGCCTGGAACGAGGCACGCCTGGCCAGGCTGGAGGCCCTGAGCGAGGCCTGGTCGCAGGCCCGGGAGGAGGGCGGCGACCTCGACGACGAAGCCTTCGCCGCACTGTGGGACGAGCGTCGCCAGGCGGTGCTCGCCGAGCTTCAGTGATGCCATGGCCGGGGCCTCGCCGCCCCGGCCTCTCCTCTGCAAGGGGCCTGACCATGAGCGATATCAATAACCAGCGGCTCAGCGGCTTTCCCCGGGGGGTGGTGATGACCCTGGGCCTCATCGGCCTGCTGCTGGCCATCAACCAGACCTTCGCCCTGAAGCTGCTCGGCTTCTACCCCCTGGGCAATGCCTTCCTCTACTACCTGATCGGCATCTTCCTCGCCGTGGCGCTGCTCTGCTTCCCCGCCCGTGCCGCCGATGCCCGTCGACTGCCCTGGTACGACTGGCTATTGGCGATCGCCGCCCTGGGGTGCGCCATCTACCTGGGCATCAATGGCCTGCGCATGACCCAGGAAGGGTGGGAGTACTTCGCCCCCCTCGAAGCCACCCTCGTCGCCTCGCTGACGCTGCTGCTGGTGCTGGAGGGGGTCAGGCGCTGCGGCGGCTGGGCGATCTTCGCCGTGGCCCTGGTGTTCGGCCTCTATCCCCTCTATGCCGGCCAGATGCCGGGCTTCCTGTGGAGCAACCCCTTCGCCCTAGACGAGACGATCCGCGCCCATGTGATGGGGGCCGAGAGCATCATCGGCGTGCCCATGCAGGTGGTGGCCAACCTGATCATCGGCTTCGTGGTCTTCGGCATCGCCCTGACCGTTACCGGCGGCGGCGAGTTCTTCATGAACTTCGCCACCGCCCTGATGGGCCGGAGTCGCGGCGGACCGGCCAAGGTGGCGGTGATCTCGAGTGCCTTCATGGGCAGCCTCTCGGGGAGTGCGGTCTCCAATATCCTGACCACCGGGACGATCACCATTCCCGCCATGAAGCGGAGCGGCTACTCCGCCGAGTACGCCGCCGCCGTCGAGGCCTGCTCTTCCACCGGGGGTACCCTGATGCCGCCGGTAATGGGCGCCGTGGCCTTCATCATGGCCTCCTTCCTGGGAGTGAGCTACGCCACGGTGATGGTGGCGGCGCTGCTGCCGGCGATCCTCTTCTACCTGGCGCTGCTGCTGCAGGTGGACAATCATGCGGCCCGCCAGGGCCTGAAGGGCATGCGACCCGAGGAGATTCCCCGGCTGTTCGATACCCTGAAGTCCGGCTGGCCCTACCTGCTGAGCCTCGCGGTGCTGATCCATATGCTGCTGGTGATGCGCCTGGAGAGCCATGCCCCCTACTACGCGACCCTGGTGCTGCTGGCGATCTCGCTGTTCCGCCGCCGACAGCGGTTGAGCGTCGGCAAGGGGCTGGAGTTCATGTACCGACTCGCCCACAACATCGGCAATCTGGTGGCGGTACTGGCCGGCATCGGCCTGGTGGTCGGTGGCCTGTCGTCTACCGGGGTGGCCGGCTCCTTCTCCCGCGAGCTGCTGCTGTATGCCGATGGCAGCATCCCCCTGATGCTGGCGGCGGGGGCGGTGACCAGCTTCGTGCTGGGCATGGGCATGACCGTCAGTGCCTGCTACATCTTCCTGTCGATCCTGCTCGCACCGGCCCTGGTGGGCGCGGGGCTCGACCCCCTGGGCAGCCACCTGTTCATCCTCTACTGGGGCATGCTCTCCTATATCACCCCGCCGGTGGCCCTGGCGGCGATCACCGCCGCGGGGGTGGCGGGTGCCGGCAACACCCGCACCAGCCTCCACGCGGTGCGCCTGGGCGGGGTGCTGTTCGTGCTGCCCTTCCTGTTCGTGCTCAACCCCGCCTTGATCCTGCAGGGGCCCCTCGACCGGGTGCTGCTGTCGTCGCTCACCGCCGTCACCGCCATCTGGCTGGTGGCCTCGGCCATGGAGGGCTACCTGTATCGGGTCGGCAGCATCGGTCGCCTGACCCGTGTCATCCTGCTGCTGCCCGCGGGCCTGCTGATCTACCCCGAGTGGCGCAGCGACATGGCCGGGCTGGCGCTGCTGGGCCTCTGCTACCTGGTCCACCACGGTGCCTGGCGCCGGCCGGCCGCGGCCCGTCCCCGCGATCGGCTCGCGGGTCAGGTCGAAGGTCGCTGATGGCGTCGCCGGAAGCGGAAAGTGCCGGCAGGTAACAAAGCCGCCGCCCCGTGAGGGGCGGCGGCTTTGTTCGGCTCTTCCGGTGGCGAGATGCCCGGTCGGTTCGTCGCTGGGATCAGCCGTCCAGTCGCTCGAGGATGGCGGCGATGCCCTGGCCGACGCCGATGCACATGGTCACCAGGGCGAAGCGCCCACCGCCGGCCTCCAGCTGGCGCAGCGCGGTCAGCGCCAGGCGCGCCCCGGAGGCGCCCAGGGGGTGACCGATGGCGATGGCGCCGCCGTTGGCATTCAGGCGCGAGTCGTCGGCGGACAGGCCGAGCCCCTCGAGGCAGCCCAACACCTGCACCGCGAAGGCCTCGTTGATCTCGATCACATCCATCTGCTCCAGCGTCAGCCCGGCCCGCGCCAGCGCCTTCTGCGAGGCGGGCACCGGTCCCAGGCCCATGACCCGCGGCGCCACCCCGGCCACGGCCCCGGCCAGGATCCGTGCCCGCGGCCGGACCCCGGCACGCTCGCCGGCGGCGCGGCTGCCGACGATCAGGGCGGCGGCGCCGTCGTTGAGGCCCGAGGCGTTGCCGGCGGTGACCACGCCGTCCTCGAACAGCGGGTTCAGCCGGCCGAGCCTGTCTGCATCGGTGCCGGGCCGCGGGTGTTCGTCCCTGTCGACCAGCAGCGGAGGCAGCTTGCGCCCCTGGGGCACCTCGATGCCGAGGATCTCGCCAGCGTAGAAGTCGCCGGCCAGGGCCTCGCCGTAGCGGGCCTGGGAGCGGGCCGCGAAGGCGTCGCTGGCCTC
This sequence comes from Halomonas kalidii, assembly GCF_030010475.1. Lineage (NCBI taxonomy): Bacteria > Pseudomonadati > Pseudomonadota > Gammaproteobacteria > Oceanospirillales > Halomonadaceae > Halomonas > Halomonas kalidii. Next base: position 66,311 of record NZ_JASCQN010000002.1, read on the forward strand.
CCGGCCGATGCCCAGGTCACTGGCGATATTGTCGGCGGTCTCCGGCATGCTGTGGCTGCCGAACTCCTTGCCGATCCAGGGATTGGGGAAGCGCGAGCCGATCACGGTGTCATACAGCGGCTGGTTGCGGGCGAAGGGGGAGTCGGCCTTGCCCAGCACATAGGGCGCCCGCGACATCGACTCCACCCCGCCGGCCAGGAACAGCTCGCCCTCGCCCAGGCGAGTGGCGCGGGCGGCGTCGATCACCGCGGCCAGGCCGCTGCCGCACAGGCGATTGACGGTCTGTCCGGCGACCTCGACGGGCAGGCCGGCCAGCAGGGCGCCGTGGCGGGCCACGTTGCGCGAATCCTCGCCGGCCTGGTTGGTGCAGCCGGCCAGCACCTCCTCATAGTCGCCGGGGGGGAAGCCGTTGCGCTCGACCAGGGCCCTCAGGGTCCGGCCCAGCAGGTCATCGGGACGCACACCGGCGAGGCTGCCACCGTGGCGGCCGAAGGGGGTACGAATGCCGTCGTAGATATAGGCGTCTTGCATGGGGCGCTCCTGTCAGGTCGGTTCGGTGGTGGCCAGCGGCAGGCCCAGGGCGGCGCGGCGGCGCAGCCAGGGGCTGGGGCGGTAGCGGGGATCGCGGGTGGCGGCGAAGAGGTTGTCGAGGATCGTGAGGATCCGCCGGCTACCGAAGTGGTCGCCCATGGCCAGCGGGCCACGGGGATAGCCCAGCCCCAGCTCCACGGCGCGGTCGAGGGTATCCGGTGTGGCCACGCCCTGCTGGGCGATCTCGGCGCCCACGTTGACGATGCTGGCGACCACGCGCTGGAGCACGAAGCCGTTGCTGTCATGAAGCGGGCTCACCGGCGTGCCGTCATGGCCGAGCAGGGCCCAGGCGGCATCGCGGTAGCGGACCTCGGTGGCCGGGGTGGTCATCAGGCTGCGGCGTCTGTCGAGGCCGGCCAGCATGTCGACGGCCACGCAGCGGCGGGCCTCGAGACCCTGGCGCAGGGCGACCTGGGTGGCGTCCTCGCCCAGCGGGGTGAGCAGGCACAACGACTCGGCACCGGGCCGCTCGCCACGGTCCAGCGACCAGCCGGCGGCGGCGACGAGCGCCGAGAGCGCCTGGACGGCCTCGGGGTCTTCGGGGCTGATCCACACCGGGACAGGGCTGGCCGCTGGCAGGGGTGGTTCGTCCTCGACGACGGCCTTGCCCTCCTCGTAGCGATAGAAGCCCTCGCCGCTCTTGCGGCCCAGCAGGCCGGCGGCGAGGCGCGACCGGGTCAGCGGCGACGGCCGGAAACGTGCCTCTTCGTAGTACTGGTGATAGATCGACTCCATCACCGCGTGGGAGACATCGAGACCGGTCAGGTCGAGCAGGGAGAAGGGGCCCATGCGAAACCCGCCCTGGTCGACCAGGATGCGGTCGATGGTGGCGTGATCGGTGACGCTCTCGCCGAGAATCCTCAGGGCCTCGGTGCCGAAGGCTCGCCCGGCATGGTTGACCAGGAAGCCCGGGGTATCGGTGGCGCGCGCGGTGAAATGGCCCATGGCCTGTCCCAGCGCCTCGATGCGCCCGACGACGTCGGCCGAGGTCCGCAGGCCGGGAATCACCTCGACGATCTTCATCAGCGGGACGGGATTGAAGAAGTGGAAGCCGATCACCCGTTGCGGCACCCGGCAGGCGGAGGCGATGGCTGTCACCGGCAGCGACGAGGTGTTGGTGGCGAGCACGGCGTCGTCGCTCAGGATCGCTTCCAGACGAGCGAAGAGGTCCTGCTTGGCCTCGAGGTTCTCGACGATGGCCTCCACCACGACGTCGCAGCCCGCCAGGTCCGCCAGATCGGCGGCCTCGTGCAGTCGGGCCCGGTAGCGCGCCAGGTCGTCCTCGCTCAGGCGCCCCTTCGCCACCCCGCGTGACCAGACGCCGGCGATGAAGTCCCGGGCCTCATCCACCGCGCCCGTGCGGGCATCATGCAGGCTGACCTCGAGGCCGGCCTGGGCGGCCAGTTGGGCGATGCCACGGCCCATGGCGCCGGTGCCGACGAGGCCGAGGCGACGGAAGGGCGTGGCCGGAGTGGCCTCCGGGAGGGCGTCTGTCGACATGGCAAGCTTCTCCTCACGATTGGGGATGGGGACAGTAGGGTGTTTGCGTTCCGCAAAGCAAAACTTGATTTCGTTTATTGACTGCCATCCTAGGCTATGCAAAAGTGCCTGGCAATAGATGCGAACGTCAATTCCATGATGCAGAACCGGTGCTCCTGACGTTGCCGACTCCCTGGGACCCGCCTGCCACTTCACCCGTGAGGACACGCCATGATTCGCGATCCGGAACTCCTGAATCAGCTTCTCGATACCATTTCACGTTTCGTGAGTGAACGCCTGATTCCCAACGAGGCGCGCCTGGCCGATGAGGACGCCGTGCCTCCCGAGCTGCTCCAGGAAATGCAGGAGATGGGCCTGTTCGGCCTGTCGATACCGGAAGAGTACGGCGGCCTCGGGCTGACCATGGAGGAGGAGGCGCTGGTGGCGATGGCGATCGGCAAGACCTCGCCGGCGTTCCGCTCGATCTTCGGTACCAACAACGGCATCGGTGCCCAGGGTATCCTCATCGACGGCAAGCCGGAGCAGAAGGCTCGCTACGTGCCACGCCTGGCGACCGGCGAGCTCCTCAGCGCCTTCTGCCTGACCGAGCCCGATTCCGGCTCCGATGCCGCCAGCCTGCGCACCACGGCCGTGCGCGACGGCGATCACTATGTGCTCAACGGCACCAAGCGCTTCATCACCAACGGCCCCGAGGCGGACCTGTTCACCGTGATGGCGCGCACCGACCCGGCCGACAAGGGCGCCGGGGGGATCTCGGCCTTCATCGTCGAGGGCGACACCCCCGGGCTCCAGCGCGGGCCGGCCGACAGGAAGATGGGGCAGAAGGGGGCCCATACCTGCGACATCATCTTCGACGACTGTCGGGTGCCGGCGGAGAACATCATCGGCGGCCTGGAGGGGCAGGGCTTCAAGACCGCCATGAAGGTGCTCGACCGGGGCCGACTGCATATCTCCGCGGTCTGTGTCGGCGTCGCCGAGCGACTGGTGGAGGAGTCGCTGAGCTACGCCATGGAGCGCCGGCAGTTCGGCGTGCCGCTGGCCAGCCACCAGCTGATCCAGGCGATGCTGGCCGACAGCAAGACCGAAGCCTACGCCGGGCGTACCATGGTGCTCGATGCGGCGCGCCGCAAGGACGCCGGCGAGGATGTCTCGACCCTGGCGTCGTGCGCCAAGCTGTTCTGCGCCGAGATGGTCGGCCGGGTGGCCGACCGGGCGGTGCAGATCCATGGTGGCTCGGGCTATATGGCGGAGTACGCCGTCGAGCGCTTCTACCGCGACGTGCGGCTGTTCCGCATCTACGAGGGCACCACCCAGATCCAGCAACTGGTGATCGCCCGCAACATGGTACGGGAGGCGTCCTGATGGCCCAGTCCGTGACACGCCAGGCACCGGACGAGCGCATCTTCGGGCGCCTGGCAAGCGACTTGGTGGCGGAGCTGCCCGAGCGGTTGAGCACCCGGGTGCTCGACAACGCCCGGCGCATTCCCGACCGCGAGGCACTGGTCGATGGCGAGGTGCGCTGGTGCTACGCCGAGCTGGGCCGCGAGATCCGCGAGGCCCGGGCGTGGCTGGCCTCGCTGGGCATTCGCCCGGGCGACCGCCTGATGACCGTCGGCGAGAACAGCCGTGCCCTGGTGGTGCTGCTGCTGGCGGCCAGCGAGCTCGATGCCTGGGTCGCCATCGTCAACTCGCGGCTGTCGGCCAGGGAGATCGACCTGATCCGCGACGACTGCCAGCCGCGGCGGGTCTTCTATACCAGCGAGGCGTCGCCCGACGCCGAGGCCCACGGTCGCCGTCACGGCGCCGAAGCGCTGGCCCATCCCGGCCTGGGGGCGCTGCGGGTGGGGGCGCTGGCCGACAGCGAGCCGGAACCGGTCGAGGGCAGTGGCGTCGAGCAGGTCGCGGCGATGATCTACACCTCGGGTACCACCGGCACCCCCAAGGGCGTCATGCTGACCCACCGCGGCATTCTCTATATCGCCTCGATCTCCGGCGGCATGCGTCACCTCGGCGAGGGGCAGCGCGTCTACGGCGTGTTGCCGATGTCCCACGTCTTCGGTCTCTCCTCGGTGTGCCTGGGATCCCTCTACAACGGCGCCTGCCTCTACACGGTGCCGCGCTTCGAGGCCTCGGCGATGCTCGAGGCCCTGGCCGGGGAGCGCATCACCGTGCTGCAGGGGGTGCCGGCGATGTACGCGCGGACCCTGGAGTTCCTGCGCCGGCAGGGCCGGAAGCTCGAGGCCCCGGCGCTGATCTACATCTCCGCGGGGGGCTCGCCCCTGGACGGGGATACCAAGCGGCGGGTGGAGGCGGTCTTCGGCCTGACCCTGCACAACGGCTACGGGCTGACCGAGGCCAGCCCGACCATCAGCCAGACCCGCATCGACGACCGCCATGCCAGCAATACCGTGGGTCGCGTGCTGCCGCTGCTGGAGTATCGCCTCGAGCCGCTGGGTGCGAGCGGCGATGCCGCCGACGACGGCGACGAGGTAGGCGAGCTCTGGGTGCGCGGCCCCAACGTGATGAAGGGCTACTTCCGCCAGCCCGAGGCCACCCGGGCCTGCCTCACCGACGACGGCTGGCTCAATACCGGCGACATTGCGCGCTTCGACGAAGACGACCAGCTCTATATCGTGGGGCGCAGCAAGGAGCTGATCATCCGCTCCGGGTTCAATATCTACCCGCCCGACGTGGAGGCGGTGATCAACGAGCACCCCGACGTGACGCTGTCGGCCGTGGTGGGGCGTCAGGTGGCGGGCAACGAGGAGGTGGTGGCCTTCGTGCAGGGCGAGCCCGGGGCGCACCTGGAGGAGGCGGCGCTCGGGGCGTTCATTGCCGAGCGGCTGGCGCCCTACAAGCGGCCCACCCGGATCGTGCTGATGGATAGCCTGCCCGCGACGGCCAGCGGCAAGATCCTCAAGGGACGGCTCCGTGACATGGCGCAAGGGAAGGATCTGTCATGAGTGATTCCCTGCCGTTGTCATGGCGGATGGTGGGTTTCCAGGACTTTCTGGGAATTCGCGTCGTCGACTGGGAGCCGGATCGGGTGACGCTCGAGCTGGTGGTGGAGGCGCATCACCTCAACCGCAGCGGGATCGTGCATGGCGGCGTCCTCAGCACCCTGCTGGATGTGGCCATGAGCTTTTCGGGCTTGCACTGCGAGGCTACGGATCAGCTGCGCAAGGCGATGACCCTGTCGCTGACCACCACCTTCGTGGGGCCGGCGCGCCAGGGGGTGCTCCGTGCCACCGGAATGCGGCGCGGGGGAGGTCGCAGGACCTTCATGGCCAGCGGCGAAGTGGTCGATGGCGATGGCCGGCTGGTTGCCCTGGGCGAGGGCTCGTTTCGCCGCCGTGGCGGCAGCGAGTCGCCGGAGGGCGTGGCCGAGTGACCGCCGACCGGCTGCGGGCATCGCTGCTGCTGGCCGTCACGCTGGCCACCCTGGTGCATCTGGTGGTGGACAACGCCCTGGCGCAGGGTCTTGGTATCGTGGCCCTGGGGACCTACCTGCTGACCCTGCGGGGCTGGTTGTCGGCCATGGCGCGAGGGTTGCTCTGGGTCGCCGCCGGACTGACGCTGGTCGCCCTGTGGCGGCATTCGGCACCCGGCCCGCTGCTGTTCGAGGCGGCGGGGCGTTTCGCCTTCTTCGCCACCTTCGTGGTGGCGCTGGGCCTGTTGCGGCTGCCCGCCTACCGCTCGCGACTGGTGCGCCGCTGCGGGCAGAGCATGCTGCTGCAGCCGCCGGGTCGGCGCTATCCGATCCTGTCGCTGGGCTCGGCGCTGTTCGGCATCATTCTCAATATCGGGGTGCTCAACCTCTTTGCCGCGATGATCGAGAAGAGCAACACCCTCGGCGCCGCCCAGGGGCGTGCCTGGGTGCAGCGTGCTCGCCGCCGGCGGATGATGCTGGCCCTGTTGCGGGGCTTTTCCCTGGCACCGCTGATCTCGCCCATGGGCATCGGCGTGGCCGTGGTGCTCTCCAGCATGCCCGGGGTGGCGTGGCGCGAGCTGGCGCCCTATGTGCTGGGCGCGGCGGTGCTGATCTTCCTGGTCGGCTGGCTGGTCGACCGGCTCACCGGCCCCCATCCTCCCGTAGCCGGTTCCGGTCGCGAGGCGCCTTCCCTGTTGCCGCTGGGCCGGTTCGCGCTGCTGCTGGCGGGCATCGTGACGCTGGTGTTCTGCCTCGCCTGGTGGCTCGAGGTGCGCCTGCCGATCGCCGCTCTGCTCGGGGCACCGCTGGGCGCCTTCGGGTGGCTGGCCTGGCAGCGGCGTCGTCTCGGTGGCCTGGGACTGGTCGCCGCGGGGCGCAGCCTGCACCGCCAGCTGCCCTGGCTGCTGGCGCCGACCCGCAACGAGATCGTGGTACTGGGGGCGGCGGGCTACCTGGGGCACCTCTGCGTGGGCCTGGTGGACACGGCGAGCCTGGCCGCGGCGTTGACCTTCCTCGACACCCTGGGGGCCTGGAATGCGGTGCTGGCCATGCTGCTGGTCATGGTGCTGGCGCAGGTCGGCATCAATCCCATCGTCACCGTCACCCTGCTGGCCGGTATCCTGCCGGCCCTGGCCATCGAGGGACTGGCGCCACCGCTGATCGGTGCCTCGCTGATGGTCGGCTGGGCGCTGGCGCTGATGTCCTCGCCGATGACGGCCTCCATGCTGATCCTGTCACGCTTCACCGGCGTGCCCTCGACCCGAATCGGCTATCGCTGGAATGGCGCCTTCCTGTGCACGGCCATCCCGCTGCTGGCCGGCTGGTTCCTGCTGGCACGCTTCGGTAGCTGAGGCGTCGGGCTTGACCCCGGCGGCAGGGCTTCGTATCGTCTATGGAAAATAATGAAATACAATTTCGACAAGCGGAATAACTTGAAGCGAACCATGGGAGAACAGCCATGAAGATCCTCGTCGCGGTCAAACGCGTCATCGACTACAACGTCAAGATCCGGGTCAAGTCGGACCATTCCGACGTCGACCTCACCAACGTCAAGATGGCCCTGAACCCCTTCTGCGAGATCGCCGTGGAAGAGGCGGTGCGCCTCAAGGAGCGCGGGGTGGCCAGCGAGGTCGTCGCCGTCACCATCGGCCCCAGG
>NZ_JASCQN010000003.1:0-9788 GCF_030010475.1 Halomonas kalidii
CCGGAGCGGGCCCCCGAAGGCGAGGAGTACAGTCCGCCGGTCCGCTTCACCCGACTCCCCCAGCGGGCCTCGCGCGACGGCGCCGGACCGCGCTATCACTGAGCTACAATGCCCGGGGCCAGTGGCCCCGGGCCTCATTGGATGAGCTCGCCCCGTCTACCGGCTTCGAAGAGCCGGTGCGAGACGAGATCATCAGAAACAGGATTCGTCGAGGCCTGGAGCCGCCATCACCTCACTCAGTCATCAGTGTGAGATGATGCGCTAAAGCAGAGGGTATCTGTCGTGGGGAGCAAGGAGCTACTTGGCGGCGGTGACAACCAGCTCCAGCAGCACGTTCTCGCCCAGGTCCGCTACCCCTAAAGTGGCCCTGGCCGGCAAGTGTTCCGGATCAAACCACTGAGTCCAGACGTCATTCATGCCCTTCTTGAGACCCAGATCGGCCACATAAGCCGTAGCCGAAACGATGCGCTCCTTGTTGGTTCCGGCTTCGGCGAGATAGCTCTCCAGCTTGTCCAACACCTGCCGTGTCTGGCCTGCCATGTCCAAGCTAAGATTATCAGCGATGATGCCACCGAAGAATACAAAACCATTGGCTGCAACGGCACGGTGCATGATGGGGGTACGAATGCTACGTTCGATCATGTGATCAACTCCTGTGATTGCCTGTTTACAGGCATGGTGTCGCCCTTTTCGGCATGCCGAAAGGAGAGCAAGATTGGTCATATAGCAAATCAGTGAATCAACCTGACGAGCGATAGTCCTGAAAGCGCGTGATGGAAAATGGCTTGATCGGGTAGGCAGGCTCCCGTCCCATAGCTAGGTCGGCGACGATTTCCCCAGAGATTGGGCTAAGTTGAAAGCCGTGAGCCGAGAAGCCGAAGGCGTGAATTACGCTCTCGGATGTACTGCTCGGACCCAATACTGGGATCTGGTCCGGCATGACGGCCTCTATCCCTGCCCAAGTGCGGACAATGCGTGCATCATGCATGAAGGGGAAGAGGCTCAATACGGTGTCGGCATTGTCCGCCAGTCCTGCCAGACGTGTCTCGGCGACCTGGCGTCGCGAATCGACTTCTCCCCGAACGCCTCCTCCGATCAGCACTGTGCCGTTTTCAAACTGCTTGAAAGAGAGGGGCCTGGACGTTGCCCCAATGACCGGGCCGAGAAATGGCTTCAGTCGCTCGGTAATCATCAGCATCGGCGCCTCGGCGGCGAGAGGTACCGGCTCGCCCAGCCATTGACAAAGCGTACCCGCCCAAGCACCAGCGCAGTTGATGAGGATATCGGCAGAGAAACGGTGGGGTCCCGCCTGAACCTTCCAGCCGCTGCCATGGGCCTCCAGGCCGGTGACAGCCAGGCCTTCTAAGAAGCTCACGCCCTGCCGTTGAGCCTGGCGTCGCCACGCTGTCACCGTACGATAGGGGTTGGCATAACCATCACCATCGCAGGCAAGTCCGCCAGGGCAGTGGGGAGACAGAGCCGGTACGCGCTTACGTAGCTCGTCGCGAGTGATGAGATACTCGTGGTCGAATCCCAGAGACCGGACCTGCCGCTCACGCTCAGCTAGCGTGTCCAGATCGGCGCCATTCTCGGCGACCTTGATCTGCCCCACCGGGCGAAAATCACAGTCGTCACCGACCACCTCGGCCATGCGTTGCCAGCGTTCCCAAGCCGCCATGGCCAAGGGGATCTCCGCAGGATGCCTGCCTAACCGTCGCACACCACCGGCGTTAACACCCGAGGCGTGCCGACCGGCATATTCCTTGTCGATCACCGTGACTCGATGACCGTGGGCACTGAGGTGGACAGCGGCACTACAACCATGGAGACCTGCCCCGACGATGACGATCCGGGCACTCATCCCGAAGCATCCTCAGCGGCTGTTGCCAGTTGCCCCAAGGTAATGGGTTTGAAGGGGGGGCGAAGGCGGTAGTAACCAGTCTCGGCAACGCTCTGCCCATTGGCATCGGCCAACAGCTCACTGACCGTCAGGCCACACATGCGACCCTGGCAGGGCCCCATGCCACACCGGGTGAATGACTTGGTCTGGTTGGGGCCACGACACCCCTGCTTGGCCATGCGGCGAACTTCACCGGCAGTAACCTCCTCGCAACGACACACCAGCGTATCGTCCTCAGGCAGCCGCCAATGCGCTGCCGGTCGGTAGAGGGCTTCAAGGAAAGGACGAATGGCTGTTTCTCGCGCCAAGTCACGACGCAGCCGTTTCACTTCCTCGTGGATCTTATCTTCACTCACACGACCGAGTGAAATGGCGGCTGCCAACCCTGCCAGCCTTCCCTGTATAGCCGAAGCCTTGGCACCCACGATGCCGCCGGCATCTCCAGCGACCGCGATCCCCTCAACATCTGTCGCCAACCAGGCGTCTCTTCGAGGCTGCCAAGCCAGCTGCCGCTCGTCCCAGTCATGAGTACAGTCGAGGGCCCGCGTGACCTGCGTGTTCGGCACTACCCCCTGATGAAGCAACAGCAGGGGTGTTGTCAGGCAATGCCACTCAGGATCGTTGCCGCATTGCCAGCGGATTCGTTCCAGTCGGCCTTCGCCTTCGGCTTCCAGAGCCGTCACATGCCGAACATGCCTGACGCCTGCACGTCGCAGTTCGGCCAATAGCCCCAAGCCCTTGAGCAGGGTCCGCGGATTCCGCAATGCACCGGGCAATAGCGGGAGTGCGTCCCGGTATTGCCCCGCCGGCGTGGTATCGAGCAAAGCAGCAATGGGAATACCGGCGCGCAAATATTGCACGGCCAGCAGTAACAGAAGTGGCCCACAGCCAGCGAGCACAACCGGTGCCGAGGGCGCCAAGCCAGCACTCTTAAGCAGGATCTGACCGCTTCCGGCAGTCATGACCCCAGGCAAAGTCCAGCCCGGGATCGGGAAGGGGCGCTCCATGGCACCATGGGCGAGAATGACGTGGCGGGCTCGCAGCATTGATGTTTGCTCACCCTGGAGGAGCCCGACCTCGAGTCGCCGGGTGAGCTGCCAAAGGGTAGTGCCAGGACGATAGTCGATGCGCGGATCATCCAGTCCATCTACCAGCTCCTTACCATGCCAGTAGTCATCACCAAGAATTCGCCGTTCCTTGAGAGGTGTCGACTCAATTGAACGATAGATCTGTCCGCCAGCTGCCGGCTGCTCATCGACCACCACCGAGGTGAGGCCATGGGCCACGGCAGTGGCGGCAGCGGCCATACCGGCAGGCCCGCTGCCGAGTATCACTAGGTCATGAGTCGTCATCAGCCGAGTCTCCTTGCGCCGTGTTGCGAACGGATCTGCATGCCGTCCTTCACAAGGACTTGGCACCCCTGGACATTGGGAATGTCGTCCACCTCGACCAGACACTCGAAACAGACCCCCATCATGCAGTAGGGTCCCCTCGGGGATCCGCTCACCGGCGTGGTACGGCATGCCTCGACACCGGCCGAGAACAGCGCCGCTGCAATGGTATCGCCATCCTGGGCAGTGACCTGCCGGCCATCGAAGTACACGATCACTGTCTTCTGTGCAGATGCATCAGGCAGGGATAACCGTTTGAACATCGAATCTCTCCGCGGTGAAAGGGGCTATTTCGCTGGGCAAGGAGTCACCAGCGATCCAGGGGGCAAGGCGTTTGGCATGGGCTGCAGCCAAGGTCACACCGCTATGGCAGCAGGCCACGAATGCGCCTGGGTGGGAGAGCGAGGCCTGATAGAGTGGATAGCCATCCGGTGTCATCACGCGCAACGCACCCCAGGTACGTACTACCCGCGTATTGGCCAGCGCTGGCAGGGCACGCACGGCCCGCTGGGCGATATGCGACAGCACAGGGGTCTCGGTGCCTTCGTCAAAACCGACATCTTCGTGGGAATCCCCCATCAAGATTGAACCTTCCCCCGTCTGGCGAAGATACGTGGTCGGAAGATTCAGCAGGGGGCGCATGCGTTCAGTGACCAAGATCTCGCCTCGATTGGGTATCAATGGAGCATGCAGCCCAACCTGAGGCGCCAGGTGGCGGTTCCCGAGACCGGCGGCGAGCACCACGCGTTCCGCCTGGACTCGCTCCCCTTCACGCTCTATCACGAAGCTGTCCCCGTTCTGATGCACTCGGTGAACCTTGCTGCCGGGAAGGAAAGTTCCGCCGCAGCGAAGAAAACCGGCATGCAACCCGCGTAGCAGATAAAGCGGATTGGCATGTCCGTCCCAGCGCGACCAGGAGGCTCCCGTGACACTCTCCCCGATTTCCGGAATCATCTCGCGTAGCTGTTCGTGATCGAGCATGGCGAAATCGAACTGCCCGCCAGTCGCCTTGACCAGCGAGGTCAGATCAGCCTGCCGCAGCTCCATTTCCTTCTGGCTGTAGCAAAGATGCACACCTCCCGGCGCTTGGTGCTGAGTTGCCACCTCAGTGAGCTCCCAGAGTTCTTCCGAGAGACTGGGCCACAGGGATGCAGAGCTCATGCTCCACTGTGAATAACTTGGGATTTCAAGCCCCTTCCCTTGGACCCAGACCAGCCCGAAGTTGCCTCGAGAGGCCCGATAGGCAACATCACCCTCATCGAGCACAGCGACTCGGTGGCCGGCCTTAGCCAGGCCATAGGCAATAGCACTGCCCACTAGTCCGCCCCCGACGACAGCAAAATCATAGGTTTTCATATGATCTCTTCATCCCTTGCCGATCAGGACTTTGTCGAGTCCATAGATGCGGTCCAGTATTAGAACCAAGAGGGCTGTCAGCACGATCAGCACGGTCGAGACAGAGGTAATCAGCGGGTCGATGGTGTGAGCGATATGGTTGTACATCTGGACAGGCAGCGTCGTCGTGCTGGGAGACGCAACGAAAATCGTCATCGACAGCTCATCGAAGCTGGTGGTGAAAGCGAGAATCCAGCCGCCAGCAACGCCAGGTAAGATAATCGGCATGGTGACACGCCTAAACACTGTCCATTGACTGGCGCCCAGTGACAGCGCAGCCTGTTCGACCCGGCGGTCCATGCCGAATACCGAAGCCATCACCAGGCGCATGGTGTACGGCATGATGATGATCACGTGGGCCGCCACCAAGGCGTAGAAACTGCCATAGACACCGATCCGCGAGAAAAAGCTGAGAAAGGCCACACCCAGCACCACATGTGGAATCATCAGCGGTGAAAGGAATAGGCTTACTAGCGCCTCCCGCCCCCGAAATTGGTAGCGAGCGATGGCCAGGGCAGCAGGCACAGCGAGTACAGCAGAAACGCTGGCGGCGCCGATGCCAAGATAGAGGCTATTCCAGAATGCCTGAATAAAGCTGCGGTTCTCGAGAATGGCCCGGAACCACCTGAGCGAGAAGCCATCCGTGGGATACGAGATATAACCGTTCGGGGTGAAAGCGACCAGCATTACAACGACAAGCGGTGCCATCAGGAAGATCACGAAAAATGTGTGAAAGCACAGGGCCAGTTTTCCATTGTTTTGCATATGAGTGTCTCCTTCTAGCCCAATGTCCGGCGGAAGCGCCGTTCCATCATGCGGTTGTAACTCATCACCACGACCACATTCGCAATCAGTAGAATCACTGCAATGGAAGCACCGAGGGGCCAGTTCATGGTGTTGAGATATTCGTCATAAGCTGCGGTAGCAGCGACTTTTAGCCTTCGCCCGCCGAGTATCGCCGGAGTGGCAAAGGCGCTGGCGGCCAGAGCGAATACAATCAAACTTCCGGAGAGTATGCCGGGCATGATCTGCGGCACTACGACTCGACGAAAGACCGTGATGTGACTGGAACCGAGCGACAATGCCGCATGCTCCACGGAAGGATCGAGCTTCTGCAAGGCAGCCCATACCGAGATCACCATAAAGGGCACTAGCACGTGAACCAGCGCCAGAATGATGCCGGTATGGGTATACATAAGGTTACCCGCACTGGCGTCGGCAATGCCCAAGGCTTCCAGTGATTTGCCCAGCAAACCATTACCACCGATGAGCAGTACCCAGCCCAAGGTGCGCACTACCACTGAGATAAGCAGTGGCGTCAAAGTTACAACAAGGAACAGTGACCGCCATGGGCTACGCATTCTTGAGAGGATATAAGCTTCTGGCACACCGATGGCTATGCACAGCACCACTACAGCTATGCTAATGGCGTAGGTTCGAAAGAATATTTCGTGGAAGTAGTCGTCCTTAATGACCTCAATGTAATTCGCAAAACTAAAGGTAGCAATGATTCCTTCGGCATAATCGAAACTATTGAAACTGAGCACTAGGGTCATCAACAACGGCATGCCCAGCAGCATCAGGAAGAATATCGCCCCAGGAGCGCTCAATAACCATGGAATCAGCGACTTTGGAAGGAACCGTGGAGTCGTCGACGGAAGAGTTGATGCAAGTTCAGCCATGGACCTTCTCCTCAAGTAGCCGAATGGCACCGGGAGACCAACTGACACCTACATCATCACCTACCGCGACACCCCGTTTCCCTAGGTTGGGCTGCGTAATGAATAACTCACCGGCACTGCTATCGATCTGATAGAGCCAGTGGTTACCAAGGAACAACCGTGTCTTCACCCGGCCCTTGAGCTTGCCGCTCGCGCAATCCGTCAATTCGAGCTTCTCTGGACGAATGGAGATCTGTACCTGGTTGCTGGTACGAGGACCATCGAGGGTAAGCTCGAGAGTCGCATCACCTAAGCGTATGGCTGTCTGGTCGCCTTGCCTCTTCCCGATCAAACCAGTAAGAAGGTTAGTCTTGCCGACGAATGAGCTGACGAAGGCATCACTAGGCCGCTCATAGGCATTGAAAGGCTCATCGACTTGCACCACGCGCCCTTGGTTCATGACAACGACACGATCACTCAGAGAAAGGGCTTCGGACTGGTCATGGGTGACCATAAGCGTGGTCGTACCGACTTGCTGTTGAATATTGCGGAGCTCAATCTGCATGTCCTCGCGAAGCTTGGCATCGAGGTTGGACAGCGGCTCATCGAGTAGCAAGAGCGGAGGTTGAATCACGAGGGCACGTGCAAGTGCCACGCGTTGACGCTGTCCACCGGAGAGCTCCCTAGGGTAGCGGTCCTTAAGCTGGTCGAGATGGACAAGTTCCAGTACCTCACCCACCCGCTGCCGGCTTTCGGCTGCAGGGACACGCCGCATTTCCAGCCCGAAGCGCACGTTCTCAACCACCGTCATGTGCGGGAAAAGGGCATAGGACTGGAAAACGATCCCAATACCTCTCTCATTCGGCTTGCGGTGAGTGATGTCTTCACCATCCATGAGGATACGACCCCGGGTTGGCTCTACGAACCCGGCGATCATCTGGAGGGTGGTAGTCTTGCCGCAGCCGGAGGGTCCAAGAAGTGAGACGAACTCCCCTTTCTCGATCTCCAGTGTAATATCTTCAGCGGCAGTGGTGCGCCCATAGCATTTGGTTAATGACGTCAGGCTCAGGTAGCTCATGGTAGGACTCTCCCAAACCCCTGCCTGGCAGATATTGGCAGGCAGGGGTCACCAGTCATGGAATTGATGGGTTGACTTGAATCAACGCTCGACGCGACGATTCCAGCGGTTTGTCCATTCCATGCGCTGTGGATTAATTGTGTCCCAATCCACTGAGGTCAGGTGATCGATACGGTCACCGTAAGGCAGGCTCGCCGCCAATTCATCATCGAGCTCGGTGTATCGATTTGATGGGCCCCAGCCCTGAGTGTCTGCGAGGATAGCCTGGATCTCAGGAGAGAGAAGGTGCGCCATGAAAGCCCTGGAGAGTTCATCTTCCCCACTGCCATCAACAATGCACCCTGCAACCATCAACGCAACTGCTCCCTCTTCAGGATAGGCAAATTTCACTGGAAACCCGGTATCTGCCAGTGCCTGAACACGCCCACTCCCCCAAACCGAAAGTGCAATCTCCTCATTCTGGAAAAGCTGTGACATTCCACCTGCAGAGGTTTCGAAGCTGAGGATATTCGGAACGACTGAATCCTGAATGTATTCGAATCCCGGGTCGATATCGTCCTCTCCCCCACCATTTAGCCTGGCAGCCATAACCAAGGTATGCAGCCCATAGGTGTTGCTAACCGAAGGAACAACAATTTTCCCCTGGAATTTTTCGTCGGCCAGGTCACGCCACGAAGAGGGTGACTCCCATCCGTTTCGCTCAAACATTTCAGCGTTGTAGGCAAAACCAGATGCCACCACGCCCACGCCTACGGCATTGTCATTCGGAAAGCGGGCAATATCATAAACATCGTCCAGCGCCTCCAAGCCGTTCATTGGTGCGCAAAACCCTAGATTCACAGCCTGATACATTGGTCCATCATCGAGCAGTACAACGTTAAGCTCCTGCTGGCCCGCCTGGGCTTGGAGTCGCGCCAAGGTGTCAGTGGAATTACCGGCAACGTATACGATATCGACATCATGCTTTTCTTTAAAGGCAGGAATAATGGATTCCTTCATCGCATATTCCGATGAGCCACCATAAGCGCCTATATACAGGGTATCTGCCTGTACTGATGCTGATGCAAGTCCAATCACGCCAGTCATGGATGCAGTGAGTAGTACCCGTCTATTCATGCTTGGGATCCTTGGGTTTGTTTTTATAAAAGTCAGTCAATATCGACAGTGCCAAAGCTCATTCATGATTGCTGCGCTGCCATATCGACACCACGACTTAGAAGCTAGCACTTCGAGGCTATGCAAACTAATGCCATTTTTTGCCCACCCTATTCGCTGATGTTATAGGAAGAATCGCCTTCGGCTTCGATCAACCGCTGGAGCTGGATCTTGGCATCCTCCAGGAATTCCATTGCCAGGCGTGCCGGAGGACGATAGGCGGGAAGGACTGCGCTGTAATGAAAATCGATCGCAGGAAGAAAAGGTTTCGATACCAACCCTTGCTTGGAGTAAAAACTTGCCGTCACGGGATCGATCAACGACACACCGGCCCCCGCTTTCACCAGCTCGCACGCTACGCTGGACAGCTGTGTCTCTATGCGCATGCGCCGTTTGACACCCGCTGCATGAAAGGCTTGATCGATGAGCGGCCTGACATCCTGTAGCTGGCCCAAGGAAACGAATGGCTGATCCTCCAAGTCCTGGATATGTATCACCCGCTTCTTAGCCAAGGGGTGAGATGGCTGCATCATCAGCCGAAGGTAGCCTGTTGCCAGGGGTAAGATGGTTACTGCCGGATCTTCGATGTGCATGCCGATGAACCCCAGGTCGCACTGCTGAGTTCCGACCCACTCCAGGACCCGCTGAGAGCTATGTGCCTGAAGCGAGATGGTTATGCCCGGATGCCGTGCAGAAAAGTCATGGACCATGCTCGGAAGTACGCTCAATGCCAATGCAGGCATGCAGCTAATAAGCAGTCGGCCGGTGCGGAACTCGCGGATTTCTCTTGCGGTTTCAGTGATTTTATCGAGCCCCACGAAGGCTCTCTCGACATCTTCATAGAGCGCCTGCGCTTCTGGAGTCGGGACCAGTCGCCCCTTGTCTCGCTTGAACAAGGAAAAACCCACGTGATATTCGAGGTCGGCGATGAGCCGGCTCACGGCAGGCTGTGAGACGTGAAGCGTCTGAGCAGCACGGGTCACGGTCTTATGCACCATGACTGCCCGGAAAGCTTCGATCTGACGGAGGTTGACCATCTTGTTTCTCTATAGCTTTGAAAGGGGTGTTATTACTCAATATACTTTTCAAAAAATGGCACTTCACTCTTGAGATGCCTTCGCCCACTACCCCCATGTGGCCTTCGCCTTCCCCTCGTCGTCCCCCAACCCCTATTCGCGGGCGTATCCGCTGCTCAACTACCGGGAGCT